>JAOTWK010000252.1 GCA_029862935.1 Gemmatimonadota bacterium
GGTTGAGGAAGCAAAAGGCCTCGAGACCACGCTTGAGACGGTCGATGGCATGCAGTTCGACCGCGGCTATCTGTCGCCGTACTTCGTGACGGATCCCGAGAAGATGGAGGCGGCTCTGGAAGACGCCTACATCCTGATTCACGACAAGAAGATTTCAGCGATGAAGGATCTGCTTCCGGTCCTGGAGAAGGTCGCCCAGACTGGCAAGCCGATGCTCATCATAGCCGAGGACCTCGAGGGTGAGGCGTTGGCGACGCTGGTCGTGAACAAGCTGCGCGGCACGCTCAAGGTGTGCGCCGTCAAGGCTCCTGGTTTTGGCGATCGGCGCAAGGCGATGTTGCAAGACATCGCCACCCTGACCGGTGCGCCGAGTGTCATTTCCGAGGAGTTGGGGTTCAAGCTCGAGAACGCCGTACTGAACGATCTCGGCCGCGCAAAGCGGATCGTGATCGACAAAGACAACACGACGATCGTCGACGGTGCCGGTGAGGAAGACAAGATCAAGGGCCGCATTGGCGAGATCAAAGCGGCGATTGACAAGAGCACGTCTGACTACGACAGCGAGAAGTTGCAGGAGCGTCTGGCGAAGTTGGCCGGCGGGGTCGCAGTCATCAGCGTGGGCGCGGCAACCGAGACCGAGATGAAGGAAAAGAAGGCGCGGGTCGAGGATGCGCTCCATGCCACGCGTGCGGCCGTGGAGGAAGGCATCGTGCCCGGTGGAGGTGTTGCCTTCCTGCGGGCCCAGCTCACGCTCAACAAGATCAAGCTGGACGATCCCGATGAGCAGATCGGCGTCGACATCGTGCGCCGGGCGCTCGAAGAGCCGACTCGCATCATCGCGGCGAATGCGGGGGTCGAGGGCTCCATCGTCGTCGAGAAGATCCGCACCAAGAAGGACAAGAACTTCGGCTACAACGCGCAGACCGACGAGTATGAGGATTTGGTCGAGGCTGGCGTGATCGATCCTACCAAGGTGACCCGGACGGCATTGCAGAACGCCGCCTCGGTCGCGAGCCTCCTGCTCACCACTGAATGCGTCGTGGTCGAGAAGAAGGAAGAAGAGAAGGCTCCGCCGATGCCGCCAGGTGGCGGAATGGGCGGAATGTACTAGACCGCTGACGCAGCACGCACAGCGGAACGTCAAAGCGCCCCGGGGGATTCCTCGGGGCGCTTTGACGTTTCCGTAGGCGTGGCCGACGACAGACGACTCTAATCATCCACCGTCACCGACCGCGTGATGGTCCGCGACCCGCCTGATCCCTCGAGGACCATGGTGATCCGCATGGTACCCGGCAGCGTTGATGGGAAGACAATGCCCCAACGCCAGGCGGAAACGGCGATCGTGGGGAGGCCGCCACCGATCGTGAGGGCACCAGAGATATCGACGCGGAAGTTCGGGGTACTCGATTGCAGGTCGAGCTCGCCGAACTCGAACTGAAAGGCACCCGAGAAGAAGAGCCCGTTGTCCTCACAGGCGTTCCAGTCGTTGACGATGAGCGGGAGTTGGTTTTGATCGAATATGACAGCCGACGTGCCGCAGTCGAGTTGGTGCGTGTGGTCGGGACGCAGTTCCGAGATCTCGTTAATCAAGAAGCCGGCAAACACCAACGCGCCGTGGTAGGCGAGACGGTCGAGGTCCGCGTCACTGAGCGTCGCGAGGCTTCGCGAGCCATTGGCAATTGTCTCGATGGTCATGCCGGACGTATCGAACATGTCCTCGTACACGTTCGCATCTGCCACTTGTACGTCGAACGTCTCGACCGTCACGCTGGCGGCCACCGCACGGACATCGGCCTCGCCAGGACCGGACACGATTTCGAGCTCGCGCACGGCGAGTGTCTCGATCCGCACCACCCGCTCACCATCGATCGACACCGTGAATGATCCCTCGAGCCGGAACGCCGTGAGACAGGTGACAGGGAATCCGTACTGGCAGAAGTCCTGGCGTTGGTTTGCCAAACCCGGCCCGACCCAATTCACGTCGCCCGAACCTTCGATCACAATTCCGTTGCCTACATCACAACCACTGAACGTCACACCTCGACCAGTGTCGGTGTTGACGTAGTTGATCACCCCGCGCCGCACGCAGGGGAGGAAGTTGTCGAGGAAGCTTGCACCCTGCGACCCCTCGGCCACGGCAAACCCCACGAACGCCACGCGCGGAGCGAGGCGGGCGGCAAGCGATTGCGTGAGTGGCTCGAGAAGCGGTTCTCCGGGTCCTTCACCGCAACCCAAGAGGACACCGACACCTACAGTCGCCGCCCATCGAAACAGAACGCGCCGCATGGCGCTACGGCCGCGCATCACGCAGAATCCGATCCAGCGTCGCCCGGTCAGCGCGCAACAACCCCGCTCCTGGTAGCCGCCCGAGCAACTCCATCCAGCTCGGGTCTTGGCGGAACGATCGACGGAAGAGCGGAATCGCCTCGTCGACTCGGCCGAGATCCGCAAGCGTCACGGCAACCCAATAAATCAACTCGCCATTCGTTGCGGAATCCGGCAGCATCTCCGACGCCCGTCGATAGCTGGCAAGCGCCCCGTCGATGTCGCCCACCGTCAGAAGGTCATCACCCTCGGTCGCCGCACGATACGCTCGCGCCACGCGCACAAGGCGCCTGAGCTCGCTCAGCGGGTCTGGGTGGTCCTCCACGCGAAGATCGAAGATGCGCTCCCATGTCGCGTCGTCTGCGTCACCGCTCACCACCACGAGCGCGGCCGACTGCCTGCCTCGGATGTCACCGCCCGCAGCCTCGGCAGCATCGAGTGCGGCGAGCAGCCGATCGGCAAGATCGCCGGTTGCCGACTCAAAGGCTCGGGCCATGGCCGGCCAGACGGCGTCGTTGCGCATGAGGTTGGCCTGCACGGCATAGTGGCGGCCCACGATGTGTCCGGCTGCGGGGATGTCACGCGAACCCGTGTGCGCCGCCACGCGGCCCTTCGCGTCGATCATCGCGACCTGGCGAACTTGGCTGTCCGGATCGGCCCGCAGCAGCGCGGCGAGTGCGTCTGGGGCAGGGACACCGGTCCGCATCATGTAGAGCCCACGCGGACCGTAAGCCGGCAGCACAAACGACTGGGTGGCAATGGCACCCACGCCCGGCTCCGCCCAGGTCACCAGGCTTCCGACACTGAACCAGTGCGACTGCACGGCCACACCGAGCTCTCCGGTCGCGGAATCCATAGCGACGATCGAGTAGGTGTGCACAGGGCGCCGCGTGACGGTCTCTTGGGCGGCAAGGGGTCCCACAACCAGCAGAAGGATCAATGGCACAGCGCGCATCGTTCGGTTCCTCGCGGGGTATATTGGGCCGAGCGTTGACTTCGAAACTGAGAAGCCCTAGGAATAAGGAGCCTATGAACTTGCAGAACAAGGCCAGAGCGCTGTCCGTGGTATTGACCCTCACGGTATTGGGCGTGCCGACGGTCCACGCGCAGGCGCCGACCGATCTGTCCGGCACGTGGCAGGCGGAGACGCCAGATGGTCCGCAGACCGTCGTCGTTCGTTCTGACTCGTCCGCCAGCTTCGGCGAAGAGATGATCCGTTGGCGGATCGTCGCTGACACGGTCTTCCTGGTGCTGGGTGGCGAGTGGATTGGGTACAACTTCAGGTTGCGCGGCAGGACACTCACGCTGTCCGGAGGGGACCTCGAGGAGCCCGTGGAACTCCAGCGAGTCGGTCCGCCAACCCCTCGGCCCGAGGGGGTTCCGGTCCCGCCGGATCCGAACTCGGGGCCGCCGGCCGTGTCGGGATCTCCCTGAGCGAAACGGCGCTGAGTTGAGCGAAATCGACGCCACCGCCGCAGAGCCGAAAGAGCCATCACGCGCCGCACTGTCGCGCGAGCTTTCCGATTTTCTCATCGAGTTCTCCATTGCCCTCAATAAGCACGGGATGTACCCTGACGGGCATCCGACGCTGGAACCCGCCGCGGAACGGGTGTTGAGCCGACTGGAACCACTGGTCGCCGCGAAAGGCATGCTGTCTCTGGGGGTCGCACGGAATCAACTGGTCATCGAAGGCGTCGCCACGGATCCCTCCAATCCGGTGCTGAGTGAGCTCGGCACGAAGCTCCACCGGCACCATCTGGGTGCCATTACTTTTCGGCCCAACGTGACCCTCGACGAGTTGCGCAACGTGTTCCGCCTCGTTGCCGTCGATCCTGACCGTAGCGGGGAACCGCTGGGACTCGGCCCCGCTGACGCCCTCACGCAGTGGCCCCACATCGCGTTGCATTCGCTCTCGTACGGCCGCCTGGAAATGGTTGACGAGGTCGACGAAGAAGCGGAGGAGCGTCGGTTCGCCGACGACCGGGTCCGCGCGACGCAGCTCTGGCTGGGGCTCGCGCGCGCCGCCTTGGCCGCAGAGGAAGACGAGACCGCTGCGGCCGAAGACATCGATCAGGATCCAACCAAGGTTGCACAAGCCATCCGCGAGCAGCCACGCACGGCCGCATACGATCAGGTAATCGTCGGCTACATGTTGCAGATCGCCGAAGAGCTGCGTGTGGGAGAGAGCAGGGAATCGGATGAGCTCCGGCGGCGCATGTCCAAGCTCATTGGATCGCTCGACCGTGACACGCTCGAGAGCCTTCTCACGATGGGCGGCGATCACGGCCAACGACGCCAGTTTCTCCTCAATGCTTCGCAGGGCATGGCTGCCAGTGCCGTGCTCGAGCTCGTGCGCGCTGCCGGCCGACAGGAAGAACAGGATGTTTCAAACTCCCTGCTGAGGGTGATGCAGAAGCTGGCGAAGCACGCCGAGACTGGGACTGGGCGTCGCCGAGCAGAGGCTGATCGTGCTCTCCGCGAACAGGTCACGGAGCTCGTAGCCGACTGGCACCTGCGAGATCCGAATCCTGGTGCGTACACCCAAGCGCTCGCTCGGATGTCCGAGGCCGAATCGGTGTTCTCCGTTTCACCCGAGCAGCGATTCAAGCCGGAGGCGCGCCGCATCGTGGAGATGGCGCTCGAGACAGACACCATGGGTGATGCGGTGACTCGTGCGGCGGAGTCCTTGGCGGACCAGGGCCAGCTCAAGTGGTTGTTGCAGACGCTCGAGAACTCCGCGACCTCGCGTGTACCCGACGCGTTGTGGCAGCGCCTTGCCACCCCCGAGATCGTTGCGGGGATCGTGTCCGAAGATCCCGTGGACACCGACCTCCTCGACATGCTGTTGCGTCGCGCGTCGGACGAAGTCACAGATACATTACTTGACGCCCTCACCGAATCCGAGTCCGCACGCACCCGTCGCATCCTGCTGGAACGACTCCCTGAAATGGGTCCGCAGGTAGGAAGCCGGGCGGGGGCTCGCCTCAGCGATGCGCGTTGGTATGTGCGTCGCAACATGTTGAAGCTCATCGGAGATCTGAAGCAGGTGCCCGACGGTATCGGACCCGAGGAGTACATGAGGGATGACGATGCCCGAGTACGCATGGAAGCGCTGCGGATCCTCCTTGAACGGCGTGAGAGTCGGGAACAGGCAATTGGATCGGCGTTAGGTGATACGGACGATCACGTCGCGATCACCGCGCTGCGCGCGGCCCTGTCGGCGTGCCCACCTTCGGTGGTGCCGCGCGTTGCGTCGGTCGCCGTGTCGAGTCGCAGCGCCGAAGTTCGGCTGCTCGCTGTGCGCGTGTTGGGTGAGG
>JAOTWK010000253.1 GCA_029862935.1 Gemmatimonadota bacterium
TTCTGCCCCCACTGCCGCTTGCAGTTTCCTGCCGCCCTGCCGCCGACCTCACAAGCCTTGTTCGTCCAGGATCGATGGATGGTCCCCCGCGCTCTTTCGGTACTCGGCCCGCCGAGCGTATGATGTATGATGGCGGTGAGCCATCGGGGGATCACCGCTATGCCAGTCACGGCCAAACTCTCACAGAAGTTCTACGAGCGCCTCGGCGAGGACCTTGCCCAGGAACTCGTGGATTGGTTCAATGCCGTGGACGCGACCTATCGAGCGGATCTCCGCGAGTTCAACGAGCTCAACTTCCAACGGTTCGACGCCAAGGTGGAGCAGCGGCTGGCTGAACTGCGCACCCATCTCGAACGGCGCTTGGTGGAGTCCGACGCCAGATGGGAACAGCGGTTCACGAGTTTAGACAAAGAGGTCGGGCGGCGGCTCTCGATCTTTGGCAAGGACTTCGAACAGCAGCTCACGGTTCTTAGCAAGGATGTCGACCGGCGGCTCGCCGAGCTGGCCGGGTCCGTCGCGCGGCTGGAAACCACGTTCGAGCGCCGACTGGGCGCAGTGACCAACAGCCTCATCAGGTGGATGTTCGGCTTTTGGGCGCTCACCCTCGGCGCGCTGGCTGGGATCTTGTACTACCTGCGCTAGCGGGAATCTCAGGTACCAGCTGTCAGCCATCAGCTCTGCCGTCTCATTCCTGCCGCTCTGCCGCTGCTGTTCTGCCCCCGCTGCCGCTTGCAGTTTCCTGCCGCCGCCCTGCCGCTGCTGTTCTGTTCCCTCTGCCGCTTGCAGTTTCCTGCCGCTCTTGCCTGGGCCGCCAGCCCTCAGCCGTGCACAACGGTCGAGGACGAACCAGTGACTGGCTGAAGGGCGAAGGCTGAAGGCAGCGTCGCACACTGTTCGCACACCACATCTTCAACGCCTCTGTTGGTAAGTCTCTAAATCACAATGGCTTAGGAGCCATTTGGCGTGCGGACAGGCCCTGCGCGATACCTTGACCAGATATATATCTGCCGCATATATATTCAGCTCGTACGGAGCTCCAGGTGAGTCGATTAAGACTTCGAGAAGAGGAGGGCGTGTGCACAGACTCTTATCCATCTCCCTGTTCCTCGCCCTCGCCGCTGCATCGTCGGCGGGCGCTCAGATCGCCGTTGGGATCAAGGGTGGGCTCAACCTCTCAGATGTCAGCGTGACAGACAACGGCGGGGAACCAGCGGTTCCCTACGAGTCGCGTACCGGCTTGCTCTTTGGGGGGACGGTAGGAGTGGCGGCGACACCGTGGCTCACCGTTCAACTCGAGGGGCGCCATTCGCGAGAGGGAACGCAACAGACCGAAGATGGCATTACTGCCTCGCTCCGACTCTCGTATCTCGACGTTCCACTCATTGCCAAGTTCCATATCCCTACCGGGGAGTCGCCGGTCATGCCCTACCTGTATGCGGGTGGGTTCGTCGGCTTCGAGACCGGCTGCGGCGTAAAGGTGAGCGGTGCCGTTTCGTTGGAGCTCGACTGTGACACGGCGGAAGTGGATCGTGAGTCGACCGACTACGGTGCGGTATTCGGCGGCGGTACGGACGTGCGGCTCGGGCCCGGGGCTGTCACGCTTGACATCGAGTACTCCTACGGCCTGCGAAATCTGGCGACGGATCCCACCGGTGAAGCCTTCAGCCGCGTGTTCCTCTTCGCTGCCGGGTACAAGCTGGTTCTGTAGCATGTCGAGACTGTGGTGGCCCGCGCTCCTGACGATGCTCGTCAGCGGGTGCTCCGCCACCGAACCGGAGATCGGCGACTGGGTCTACCACCAGCCGGAACAAGTCGGCGATGGCTGGCAAACAACGTCCCTGGCGGACGCCGGACTGGACGAGCGGCAGCTCACCGTGATGATGGAGATACTCCGGCAGAACCCAGGACATCTCGTCCACGGTATCGTGATTGCCGTAAACGGGGCCTTGGCATTCGAGGAGTACTTCTCCGGCAGGACCCACCCGACGTACGGCGAAGTCCCGGTCCAGTTCACGCGTGACAGGAAGCACTGCCTGTCGTCCGTCACGAAGAGCGTCACGGCGACGCTCTTGGGCATTGCGATCGATCGTGGGTTCATCTCGAGCCTCGACGCCAAGGTGCTCGACTTCTTTCCCGAATACGCCGATCTGAATGCGGGGAGGAAGAGCGACATCACATTGGAGCACCTGGTCACGATGTCGGCCGGCCTCGAGTGGGACGAGTGGACCTATCCCATCGGCGATTCGAGAAACGACATCACGCAGTGGTTCAACTTCGGCGGTGATCTGCTCCGGTTCGTACTCGAGCGACCGATGGTCGCGGACCCGGGCGCCGAATTCACCTACAACGGGGGTCTCACCAACGTCCTTGGTGAGGTGATTCGGCGGGCTAGTGGCCTCCGGCTGGACCAGTTCTCCGACGCATACCTGTTCGCGCCGCTCGGTATCACCGACTACACGTGGTACTTCGTGCGACCCGACCTCGTTTACGCCTCAGGTGACATTAGCCTGCGGCCGCGCGACGTCGCTAAGCTGGGGCAGCTCTACCTGCAAGATGGGATGTGGAACGGCCAACGAATTCTCTCCTCCGAGTGGGTGCAGTCGTCGGCGGCACCGGCATTCACGATGGGTGAGTGGATGGGTCACACTGGGTACAGCTACGGGTGGTGGCCCAAGAGCAGCGCGTACGGCAACGCTGCGTACGCCGCCTCGGGATGGGGAGATCAGGCCGTTGTGGTCATGCCGGAGTTTGACATGGTGGCCGTCTTCACCGGTGGCAGCTATTGGACGGAGGCCCTGATGAGTTCTCACGAGATGATTGTCGGCTTCGTGCTCCCCAACACGCAGTAGGACAAGTGATGAGAGGGCGAAGTCGTCAAGCGACGCGGACGACTGCCGCTGTCGCGGTGGCGCTGCAAGGCGATGAGAGGGCGATGGAGGGCAATGTGTATCAGACGACATTGACGACGAAGACGACTAGACGACTGCCGCCCTACCGCTTCTGCTGCCCTGCCGCCGTCAAGTGCCAAATGCAACCATTCGTGCGCCCGCCGCATCGAACAAGAGTAGCCGTGTCACCTCACCGTTCCTCCACGATCCGGGGTCAGCCGATGCTCGCCGTCGTCGACCGTAGCGTAACCCGTGTCGTTTTGTCACTCATCGTTCTCACGGTGGCAGGCCCCATCGTCGCCGCGGTCCAGGGCCAGGTGACGCCCACCGCCCCGGCGGATTCGGTCACTGGCGATTCGCTGGTCACCCCGATCGCAGGCACGCCCGAGCACGATCGGCTCGCACCGCGAGCACGAGTGATGCGTCTCGAGGAAGAGATCCGGCTCGACGGCCGGCTCGACGAATCGATCTGGCGCACCGCGCCGGCAGTGACCGCCTTCATCCAGCGCGAGCCGGACGAAGGGGAGCCCGCGACCCAACGCACCGAGATTCGATTCGCGTACGACGACACGAAGCTGTACGTCGGTGCACGGATGTACGACGAGCTTGGGGCCGAGGGGGTCGTGTCTCGCCTGGTGCGGCGCGATGCCCATACACAAAGCGACGGGCTCACGGTCACGTTCGACACGTTCCATGACCACACCGGCCAGACCACGTTCTCGATCAATCCGGCCGGTGTCAGGAGCGATGCGTTCGGCCATGATGACTCGTGGGATCCGGTGTGGCGCGCCCGAACACAGGTCGACTCGCTGGGGTGGACGGCGGAACTCGAGATTCCCTTCTCGCAGCTCAGATTCCCAAGGGACTCGGATCAGGAGTGGGGGCTTCAGATCCAGCGGTTCGTGCAACGCCTCAACGAAGTCGCCGTCTGGTCGTTCTGGCGTCTCAACGAGTCGGGGGGTCCGTCCCGCTACGGTCATCTCGATGGGTTGAGCCAGATCCAAGCGCGCACCAATCGGTTGGAGATGCTTCCCTACGCCGTGAGTCAGCTCGACGTGAATGGTGGTGAGGTGGATGCGGCGAACCCGTTCACTGGCAAGACACAGTCTGTCTACCGAATCGGTGCGGACCTCAAGTACCTGCTGACATCGAACCTGACACTCAGTGCGACGATCAACCCGGACTTCGGGCAAGCGGAGGTTGACCCCGCGGTGGTCAACCTGAGCGCGTTCGAGACCTTCTTCCCCGAGAAGCGGGAGTTCTTCATCGAGGGCCGGGGGAACTTCGGCTTCGGCGACTTCTGGTGCCAATTCTGCAGCAATGTGTCGTCGCTCAGCATGTCGTTCACGCGCCGCATCGGGCGTCGGCCGCAGGGCGGATCCCTTGCGGAAGACGCGGGGGAGTTCTCCGACGTGCCTACCGCCAGCACCATCCTCGGCGCCGCCAAGATCACCGGCAAAACCGGCGCAGGCACCTCGGTCGGCGTCCTCGGCGCACTCACGCAGCGTGAGAAGGCGCGCGTGGCAGGGACGACCGGCGAGCCGTTCGAGCAAGAAGTTGAGCCGTTGACCAGCTACTTCATGGGCCGGGTGAAGCAAGACCTGCTCGACGGAAACCTGCAGATCGGGGCGATGGGGACATCGGTGTACCGCAACTTCGACGATCCGGCACTCGAGGAGTTCTTGAACGCGCACGCAGAGGGCTTCGGTCTGGATGGGGAGTACTGGTGGGGCGATCGCACGTACCACGTATTGTTCAGCTCGGCCTTCACCAACATCTCGGGCTCGACCGACGCGATTCTCCGGGCGCAGCGGGCGAGCTCGCGGTACTTCCAGCGTCCTGATCGACAGCATGGCGGGAACGGGCTGTTCAGCGACCGCCTCGACTCCACGCTCACCTCGATGCGCGGGTGGGGGCTCTACTCCCGGATCGCGAAAGACGCGGGAGACTGGGGGTGGGAGACAGCGCTCAATGTCCGAAGCCCCGGGTTCGAGAACAACGACATCGCGTTTCTCACGCGCACCGATTTCATCTGGATGAACGCCAACCTCACGCGCTCGTGGACCGTCCCGGGAACGTGGTACCGGCAGATTTTCACGACGCTGGGGGCGCAGCAACAGTACAACTTCGATGGTGACCTGACCGACAGGCAGTTCCACGGGTACTTCGGGTTCCAGACCCCGTTCTATTGGACCTTCGACGCTTTCGGGATCCACCGTCCCTCCACGCTCGATGACCGTCTCACGCGCGGAGGTCCCGTCGTCAAGCGGCCCGCGTTCACCTTTGTGGCGGCCTTCGCGGCAACGGACAGCAGGAAGCCCGTGATCGTCGGGTTCAACCCGTCACTCGGGTGGGATGCGGACGGAGGAAGGGTCTACGAACTCGGGTTCGACGTGACCTTCAAGCCGGCCTCGAACGTGAGCCTCACGGTAAGCCCGTTCTTCAGCCAATCCAAGAACCCCGACCAGTACGTGACCGCGGTGGACGACTCAACCGCCAACGCGTTCTTCGGGCGGCGGTATGTCTTCGCGGAGCTGAATCAGAAGTCGCTCTCGATGACCACACGCCTCAACGTGACGTTCACGCCGGCGATGACGCTCGAGTTGTTCGTGCAGCCACTGATTTCGGCCAATGACTTCACGAACTTCAAGGAGTTCGATCAGCCGCGTCAGCTCTCGAAGAGCATTTACGGTGTGGACCTGGGGACCATACGAGAGGAAGGTGAGGGCTCTAACCGCAACCTCTTCATT
>JAOTWK010000015.1 GCA_029862935.1 Gemmatimonadota bacterium
CGGTGGACGATTTGGTGAGGCTCGAACACGTCGGGTCCCACACCTTCCGCCGCATCCGCGACGATGGGTCGCTTGGCGAGGAGATTCGCTTCGACGTGGACGAAGCTGGGCGAGCCGCGCGACTCTGGCGGCACAGCAATTTCAGTCCGAGGATCCCATGAACGTGACCCGACGAATAGGCTTGCCGTGCGTGCTGGCCCTGGCGAGCGTAGCGGCCACACCGACCTCGGTACCCGCAGCGTGGGGCGCGAACGGGCATCGGGTGGTGGCGACCATCGCCGAACGGCATCTGCTACCGGTCACCCGGTTTCGCATCCGGGAACTCATCGGTCCGTATCCGCTGGCTCAGGTTGCCAACTGGGCCGATGCGTATCGGGGAACGCCGGAAGGGGCCCACACTGCGCCGTGGCACTACGTGAACGTTGCGCCCGGACAGGACTACGGCGATCCGCCAGGTGATGAACCGCAGAACATCATCCAGGCGATGCGGCTGCAGGAACGTATCCTCCGTGACACGACGCGCTCACACGCCGAGCGGGCCATGGCGCTCAAGTTCTTGGTCCACTTCATCGCGGACATCCACCAACCGCTGCACGCAGGCTTGGCCACCGATCGAGGCGGAAACCTGGTGCGAGTCGAATGGTTCGGCGCGCCGACCAACCTCCATACCGTGTGGGATACGAGGCTGATCGAGCATCAGCAGTTGAGCTACACGGAATACGTCGAGTTTCTGGATCACGCAGAGCCCCACGAGATCGCCATGTGGCAGGCCTCCGGATACCTCAATTGGATGCGCGAGTCACAGGTGCTGAGGGATACCGTCTATGCGTTGCCCTCCGCACAGCAGGGCGCATCGCCGGACCTGCGTTGGGACTACGTGAATGCCATGACGCCAATCATGGAGCAGCGGCTGCTGCAGGCTGGGGTACGTCTAGCGGCGGTGCTCAATCGGTCCCTCGGTGGGTCTCCGCCGCCGGAGTGAAACATTGGAGTGACACCAACGCCGCGCGCCTCTCGTAGGGGCCGGTAGTAGCGACGACCAAATCACGGGGAGCCGACCATGGCCAGTTCGACACGCGCACGGAGCGGCATTGGGAGCGCCATGCTCTGGATGTTTGGGCTCTCGCTTGCCCTCTTTTGGATTCCCTTCGTAGGCGCGCTGATAGCGGGATTCGTTGGTGGGCGGAAGGCGGGAGGCGTTTTGCCGGCGATCGCGGCCGTATTCCTTCCGGGCATCCTGTTGTTCCTGATCACCGCGGTGATCGGCACGCTGATCGGGTGGGTCCCCTTGCTGGGGCAGCTGTGGGCGGTGTTGGCCGGGATGGGCATGCAGTTGTTGTCGCTCGTCAACGCGCTGCCGCTCCTGCTTGGGGCTGTGCTCGGCGGAGCAACCGCCAAGCGGTAGCGACTACTCCTCGCGGCCTCCGCGCTCACGCTCCCAGATCCGCTTGAGCTCGCTCCAGAACCTGCGCAGTTCCCCGTACACGCGAGAGTCGGAGCGCGAGCGCTGCGAGGTCCAGTATGGGGAACAGCTGCGTTCCGGTGCCGTCCCGCGGAGGAAGACTTCGCGCGCTCCCCAACAGCCGGGACCGGCCAGAAGCCCGGTAGTCGGATCTACTTCCACCATCTCTACCCCGTATGGCATCGGGAACTCCTCGCCGCCAGCTGGTCCGAGGGCGTCAGCCATGAAGCGCGCAAAGATCGGTAGCGCGGCACTCGCGCCCGAGAGCCCAACACTCCGCCCATCGTCGAATCCGACCCACACGCCCACCGCCAGATCCGGGGTGTACCCGACGAACCACGCGTCGCGATAGTCGTTCGTCGTCCCCGACTTCGCCGCCACCGGGCCAGACAACCCGTGAGAGCGCAGTCCGCGACCGGTGCCACGCTCGACCGCCCCGCGCAGTGCCGACGTCACCAAGTACGCTTCGGCGGCGGACACGACCTGTTGCCGGTCGAGTTCCGCCTGGTGCACGATCTCTCCCGAGCGATCGATGACGCTGAGCGTGGTGATCGTTGGAGCGAGGTGCCCCTGCGACGCGAACACGCCAAACGCCCGAGTCAACTCGAGCGGCGTCACTTCGAATGCACCCAGCGCGAGACTCGGATAGGGTTGCAGTCTGCTCTCGATTCCGAGTGCGCGGCCGACGGCGACGATGCGGTCGGGACCGACGGCCATCCCGAGGCGCGCAAAGGGCACGTTCAGCGAGCGCTCGAGCGCCTCCCGCAGCGTGAGCTGTCCCCGATATCGCCCGTCGTAGTTGACTGGCTGCCACGTGCCTGCCGGCGTTTCGAGCGAAAGCGGAGCGTCATTCAACAGCGAGGCAAGCGTAAATGCCGGGTCGTCACCATCCGCATTGCGTGCAAGGGCCGAGAGTGCCACGATGGGTTTGAAGGCACTGCCGGGTTGCCGTTGTCCCAGGACCGCACGATTGAACTGTGACGTGCGGTAGTCACGTCCGCCGACGAGCGCGAGTACCTCACCGGTCCGTGGGTCGAGTGCCACGAGCGCGGCCTGCAGCGGTTGCCCGACAGCCGACAGTCGAGCGTAACGGTGCTCCAAGCGCTCGAGTCCGTTGTGCACGGCGGCTTCCGCGATCTCCTGGAGCCTCGTGTCGAGGCTGGTGAACACCGCGAGACCGCGGTCGAGGATGTCATCGCCGTAGTCCGACCTGAGCTGACCGGCCACCAAATCGGTGAAGTACCGTCCGTGCGGTGTCGGCTCCGGCACCCGGCGCAGTCCGAGGGCGCGACTGACGGCGCGCCGATGATCGCTTTCGGACAGGAAGCCCTGTTGCTGCATCCGATCGAGCACGAGATTCCGACGAGCGGTGGCCGTTTCCGGATGTCGCTGGGGAGAGTAGAGATTCGGCCCGCGAATCATGCCTGCCAAGAGCGCCGTCTCGTGCAGGCCGAGCTCCGAGACGTCCTTGCCGAAGTAGTACTGGGCCGCGCGGCCCACGCCGTGGATCGCGAGCGCACCGTCTTGTCCCAGGTACACCTGATTGAGATATGCCGCCAGGATGTCGTCCTTGGTGTGCCGCCACTCGAGCACGACCGCCATGAGCATTTCCCGCAGCTTGCGGATCCCCGAGCGCCGTGGCGATAGGAAGAGGTTCTTCGCAAGCTGTTGGGTCAGGGTACTCGCACCCTGCTCAATGTCCATGGCGCGCACATTGGCCGCCGCCGCACCGACGATGCGCCGGACGTCGAGCCCCGCGTGCTCGAAGAACCGCTGGTCCTCGATGGCGAGCACTGCATCGATCAGGTGAGCCGGGATGTCTTCGAGCGGGACCGGGACCCGGTCTTCGGTGGACCCACTGTGCAGGGTGCGGATGAGCTCCGGCTCCAACAATAGGTACGAGAGCGCCGTCCCGTCTTGGGTGCGGATGCTGGTGATCCGGCCGTTCCACCCCAGTCGAATCGTGGCAACATCGCCAGGGTAGAGTTGATCGTAGTGACGGAAACTTCGTCGGCCGATCATCCAGGTCCACGACCCCAGGCGGTAAGCGCCAACGTCCACACGGCCGCTCGTCTGCTCGCGATACCCGAGGCGGTCCAGTTGGCTCCTCAAGTCGGATCGGTCCACAGAAGCGCCCGACCGCAGCACGACGGGACGCGCGTAGATTCGCGTCGGCGACTCGAGTGACGCTCGGTCGAGGTCGGCTCTGACCAAGGCCTCGACCGCAAAGAGGAGCGTGCCGCCGCCCACAACGGTCGCGACGGCGCCCACGATGATTGCAGCCCTGGGATGGTTTCGTTTCCAGGCGGTCAAGCGCATCCGAGCTCTACGGTGGGTGTGTAATGATCCCTACGGGCAGAGATGCGCGAACGTTTCCGTTGGTCGCGCGGCGAGAATGGGCGTCCGCGGACTCGATCGACGACGGGCAGCGAGGTGAGGGTGGCACTCCCGCTTGCCGCAAAGCGGCTCGTCACTAGCTTCCTCCCGTTGTCGCCTTCGTCCGGAGATCCGCCTATGACCTGCGTCTCGAGACGCTGGCACGCTCGTCTCACGACCATCATGTCGGTGGCAGCACTCGGCTGTGCGGCGGCGGTGGGTGGGCCGGAGTACGTGTCTGAGGGTGCGGCACCAGGGGAACCCAGGCTCGTGTCGCAGGTCGAGATTGCCCGCACGGCGTTCGGCGTGCCCCACATCACCGCACACAATGTGGCGGCGCTCGGGTTCGGCCTTGCGTACTGTCAACTCGAAGATCACGGTGACCGTGTCGTGCTCGGCCTGGTGCGCGCGCGGGGAGAACTGGCGCTGCACTTCGGCCCCGACTCCCTGGATTCCGACTTCTTCTTCCGGCGTCGGCGTGCTCGAGCGCTCGAAACCTATCATCTGCTGAGCCGTGATGCGCGCGATCTCTACGAGGGATTTGCGCAAGGCATCAATTGGTACATCGCGCTCCACCCGGACGAGTTTGCGGAATGGGTCGCGCCCTCGTTCACGGGACATGACGTGCACGGGCGGTTCATTCTCATGTCCGACCAGGGGGACGTGGCCGACTTCGTCACCCGATTGGCTGGATCTGCCACGCCGGACGCGCTCAACGATGACGGCTCCAATGCATGGGCGTTTGCGCCCAGCCGCACGGTGTCCGGCCACCCCATTCTGCTCCGGAATCCCCACCTGAGTTGGAACGCGGGGTACTACGAGGTCCACCTTCGCATTCCAGGTCGACTCGACTTCTACGGTGACGTACGGGTCGGCTACCCGCTTTTCTACATCGGGGGGTTCAACCGCCACTTGGGCTGGGCCACCACCAACAACGGTCCGGACCTCGACGACATCTATGCGCTCGACGTCGATCCGATTCGCACGGACCACTACATGTTCAACGGGAAAGCGGTGCCCCTCCTGCGGGAGACCGTGACGGCGGAATTCAAGAACGGGGCGGGCCGAAGCTCTGAGACACGGGAGTTCTGGCGAACCCCTCTCGGACCCGTCGTGCATCGAGGTGCAGGCAAGATCTATGTTCTTCGATCCGCGGCGGAGGGCGAGTACCGCATGGTTGATCAGTACCTGCGAATGATGCAGGCGACGAATCTCGCTGAATGGAAATCGGCCATGCGAATGCGATCCCACCCCAGCTCCAATTTCACGTATGCCGACGCCGACGGGAATATCTTCTACGTGTGGAACGCGCGCCTGCCGGCGCGTCCTCACCCGCCCGACGGTGACACCGTCGCAGTTGCCGCCGCGGGCTCGGCGGACGTCTGGACGACGCTCGTGCCGTTCGACTCGCTTCCGCAGCTGCTCAATCCGACCGGCGGGTACCTCCACAACGAGAACGATCCATTTCACTTCACGAATCTTTACGAACCCTTCGATCCATTGCGGTTCGGCAGCAACTATCCCGCTCCTGAGCTCGGGCTTCGTAGCCAGCTGGCGCTCTCACTGATCCACGACTCTACCACCAAGCTCACGTTGGAAGACGTAATCGCGCTGAAGCACACGACGCGGATGTTGCTGGCGGACCGTGTCAAAGACGATCTCATCAGGGCAATCCGCGCGCACGCGCCCGAAGAGAGCGAGGTCGCACAAGCGGCGACGCTACTCGAGCAGTGGGACAACACGGTCGATCCCGAGTCGAGGGGGGGCGTCCTGTTCGAGGCATGGTTCGCAGAGTACCTCGCGCTGCTACCAGACGTTGAGAGCCGCGCCGATCGTCTTCGAGCGGCCTTTGCGACGCCGTGGACAATTGCAGCGCCCGTGATCACACCGCGCGGACTCGCGGATCTCGATCGCGCCGTCGCGGCGTTCAAGCAGGCCCTGTCGGTGGTGCGGGAACGGTTTGGCAGTTGGGAGGTGGCGTGGGGTGATGTCCATCGGGTGCGGCGGGGAGATGTGGACGTACCTGTCGGCGGCTGCCCCGGGTGGCTTGGCTGCTTCCGGACGCTCAGCTTCACGCCGGACGCCGATGGAGCGCTCGTAGCGTCGCGGGGAGACGCCTGGGTACTTGCGGTGGAGTTTGCTGATCCGCCGCGCGCGCGGTCTGTCTTGGCCTACGGTCAGAGCGGGCGAGAAGACTCACCGCACTTCAGCGATCAAGCAGCAGTGTTCGCGCAAGGACGTCTCAAGCCGGTGGCGTTCACGGACGCCGACATCGAGGCGCAACTGACCCGTCGGTATCGGCCGGGGCGGGAAAAGGATATGACGCACTAGAAAACGGAGGGGCAGGGCGCCCCTCCGTTTTCGATGGTGAACCTAGTTACGCCGCCTTCAACTCAGACGTACAGTTGGCGCAGCGCGTCGCCTTGATTGCGACCGTGGAGAAGCAGAATGGACAGTCCTTCTTGTCTGGCGGAGGCGGTGCTGCCTCGTCCTTCTTCTGCATACTGACCATGGCGCGCACCAAGAGGAACACGGCGAACGCGATGATGAGGAACGCGATGACGTTGTCAATGAAGACACCGTAGTTGATGGTCACGGCTTCCGCGTCCGCGGTGGCTTCCTGCAACACCAGCGAGAGCTCAGAGAAGCTCACGCCGCCCATGAGGAGGCCGATCGGTGGCATGATCACGTCGGACACGAGCGACTTGACGATCGTGCCAAACGCACCACCGATGATGATACCGACGGCCATGTCGACGACGTTGCCGCGCATGGCAAACTCTTTGAAATCCTTCAACACGTTCTCACTCCTGTAGCGGTGGGGGGAATGTGGGTACCGCGGCCGGTATCTGATCGACCGCGGTACCCGAGATTCAGGTTCGTCGATCCTACTGGTCCGTTCGCCGCAGCTCGACGCGCCGGTTCAGCGCGCGTCCTGCGCGGGTTCCATTGTCCGCGATCGGGTTGTCGGGACCGAACCCGCGCGCTTCCATGCGGTCTGCCGACACACCCTGCTGTACCAAGTAGGCCATGACCGATTCTGCGCGTGCTTGCGAGAGCTGCAGGTTGTACGCGCGGGTGCCCGTGATGTCCGTATGTCCACCGACCTCCACGCGGACCTCGGTGTTGCCCCGAAGCGACCCGGCGACGCGATCAAGCACTGTGCGTGCTTGGGCGGTAAGGTCTGCGCTATTGGTCTCGAAGTTGACACCTTCGAGCACAACGGTCGTGACAGCCTCCTCGAACAAGACGGGGCAGCCGGTGGCATCCACTCGGGTGCCAGCCTCGGTGCTGGGGCACTGATCGATCCCATCGAAGACGCCATCACCGTCGCCGTCGAGTGGACACCCGTTGGCATCAACGGTGGCACCGGACGGGGTGTTGGCACAGCGGTCCTGATAGTCCGCCACGCCATCGCCATCGCTGTCACGCGCACAGCCGTTGGCATCCACCGGGGCGCCTTGCGGCGTGTTCGGACAGCGATCGGCGGCGTTTGGCACGCCATCACCATCAGCGTCGGGCGGACATCCGGCCTCGTTCACGGCCACTCCAGCGGGTGTGTTGGGACAGCGATCCTGATAATCAGCCACGCCGTCGCGGTCGCTGTCGCGCGGACATCCGTTCGCGTCAACTGGCGCACCCTGAGGCGTATTCGGACACTGGTCGCGCATGTTCGTGACACCGTCATTGTCACTGTCCAACGCGCAACCGCGGGCGTCAACCGTCTCGCCGAGTGCGGTGCCTGGGCACGCGTCGACGTCGTCGGCGACGCCGTCGCCGTCGGCGTCAGGCGCCCGACCTCCCATTACCGCGCTCAGCCCAATCTGAATCCCCCAATTGAGGTTCGTGTCACCGACCTTGGGTGAGGGCATGTAGTCCGCCAGGCCCTCGAGTCGCAGCGACGCAATGTCGCTGAGCGCATAGCGGAACCCGAGGAGCCCATTCGCCCCAAAATCGTCCGCGCCTTCCGTGTAACTGTTGAAGACGCCGCCGCCACCGATCAGCAGGGCAAGGCGGTCGCCCATCGGCAAGCTGTAGACCAGTCGCCCATAGACGGGCATATGATGCAGATCGCCTAGCCGGTCTTCCCGATCCTGCTTGGTGTACGAGCCGGTCAGTTCGAGTTGCAGGTTGTTGATAAAGAAGTAGCCGAGCCGTCCGCCGCCCCCGAACCCTTCTTTCAGTGCCAGCTCGTCGTCGAATGAAGTGAACCGACCAAACGCCCCCAACTCGACCGCACCACCATCTTGGGCTGCGAGCCATCCGGCACCGCAGACGGTAACCAGTCCTGCCACGAGCAGCGTGCGTATCGTCCCGCGCATGAACATGACTCCTTCAAGAGATGGATCAACGTAAACGACGCCTGTGCGTAAAGCAACGCCTGTGCCATATGCTAAGCCTATGATAGGAAATGGTTTATGGGAATTCAAGGGTGGCCTGAAGCCGGAACGGACCGTGTCATTCCGGGATGCCGTGTTCACATTGGCATGCGGAGCGTCGCCGACCCGGGCTAACGGAGGCCGAACTTCTTGATCTTGCGGTACAGCGTTGTGCGGCCAATGCCCAGTTCGCGCACCACCTGGGCGACGTTGCCGTTGGTTCGGGCGAGGGCTGCCGCGATGGCATCCCGTTCGATCTCTTCCAAGGTGCGGGGTCCACCGTGCCGATCGGGTTCCGTGGTTGGCACGTCGCGGTCGACGGTCGTTTCCGATGTCTCGGCGGGTGTGCCCGCCACCGCCGACGAAGGCGCGAGCCTCGATGTGCCGTCTCGGATTCGCGCCGGCAGATGCCGAGGTTCGATGGACTTGCCGTCCGCCTCGACCGCAGCACGCTCGATCGCGTTTTGGAGTTCCCGTACGTTCCCCGGCCAGTCGTGCGCGAGCAGCGTTTCCAGGGTGTTCGGGGAGAGTTGCAGTGCCGGCCTGTTCTTATCTCGCGCGAGGTCGAGGAAATGCCGAGCGAGGAGCGGAATATCGGAGCGGCGCTCGCGAAGAGGAGGGATCGCAACGTCCATGACGGCGACGCGATAGAACAGATCTTCCCGGAACCGGCCTGCCTCCACCTCAGCAGCCAGGTCTCGGTGCGTCGCCACGATCAGTCGGAAATCGGAGCCCACTTCAATGGAGCCGCCGACGCGCAGGAACGAGCGCTCTTGGAGCACGCGCAGCAGCTTGGCCTGAAGGCTCGGGCTCAACTCGCCAATCTCGTCGAGGAACAGGGTCCCGTTGTGTGATCGCTCGAAACAGCCTGCTCGTCGCGCGGACGCGCCGGTGAATGCACCTCGTTCATGTCCGAACAGCTCCGACTCCTGCAGGGATTCCGGAATGGCCGCGCAGCTGAGCCCGACGAACGGCCCCTTGGAGCGTGAGCTCTGTTCGTGAAGGGCGCGCCCGACGAGTTCCTTCCCCGTGCCGCTCTCGCCGTGGATCATGACCGTGATGTCCCGCGCGGCGATCCTGTCGAGTCGTCTGAACAGCTGCTTGATAGCTGATGACTCGCCGACGATTCCCGGATAGCCTTGTCCCGCGACCTCCCGCTCGAGTTGCGCCACACGCAACGACAGGCGCGACCGCTCGACCGCGTGGGAGACCTCGGCCAGGAATTTGATCTGCTCAACTGGCTTGACGAGATAGTCGTAGGCACCGGCCTTCATGGCGCGGACTGCCGACTCGGCACCCGTGTGAGCGGTCATGACGATGACTGGAAGAAGTGGATGGCGGGCCTTGATCCGGTCCAGAGTCTCAAACCCGTCCATCTCGGGCATCATCAGGTCGAGACACACCACGTCGGGCAGCGAGGCCGTGAGCGCGTCCAGCCCCTCGCGACCATCATGCCGGACGTCGACGCTGAAGCCCTCACCCTCGAGCCACCGCCGCTGCAACTCGCAAAGGAGCAGGTCGTCGTCGACGATGAGAACCGCGCCGCCACTCGCCGGCGTGGTCGCGTGCCCAGCCGCCATATCACCTCGGGTCTGTGAACCGAGCCTAATCTATTGATCCGAGGGCAGGCCGTTAGGGGACCATTTCCCCCGCGCGGCTGCGCCGCCCACGCCCGAATCGGGACGCAGAAACCCATTCTTGGGACGCCCATCCCGTTCTGAGACGCTACGAGGCCACGGAAATGGCCGAATCCGCCTGGTCTCAGAGTTGCGCTAACAACGGTCGACGACCGACAACGCAACCCACAGAACCCGGAGCGAGCAGACCGTGAACCAGGCGGATGGACGTGACGACGCGATCGTCATCCATGTCGACCCGCGGATGGAAGATCTCGTGTCGGCCTATCTCGAGCGTTGCCGCACTGACGTGCAGACGATTCCCAGTCTGCTGAGCGGGGACGATCTCGAGGCCATTCGGGCGCTGGGCGATCGTATGGCCGGGTCCGGAGGGGCCTATGGCTTTTCCGACGTGTCGACGCTTGGGTTCGAGATTGAGCGAGCGGCGCGGGTCAGTGATCACGCGGCGATCGGCGAGGCCGTTGCCGGGCTCGTGCGGTACCTCGAATCGGTGAAGATCGTTCGTTCGTCGTAAGAGCGGTTCGGCTAGTGGCCTACGTCTTCTCACCTCACGGCCGGTGTGTATCTTGGAAGGTCTGTCCACTTAACGACGAGCGGTTGAGGACCATGGCCAAGAAGCTGACGCGGCAGCCGAAGAGCCGGGCTGCAGAATCCAGTGAAGACGGTGTGAATCCGGGTGCTCACCTCGAGCAGGTGCGCAACATCCTGTTCGGGGAGAACCTGCGGACCTACGAAGAGCGGCTTGCACGGCTCGAGAAGCACTTGATGCAGGAGCACGGTGAGCTCCGGGATGCGACCGATGCACGCTTCGACGCGTTGGAGTCACACCTCCGTCAGGAGCTCGGGGCGGTCTCCACGCGACTCGAGGGCGAGGGAGTGACACGCACCGAGACACTCAAGAGTCTGACACGGGAGTTCAGAGAGACCCTCAAGACGCTCGAAAAGCGGGTCGACAAACTCGACGACGGGACGTCCAAGATGGGAACCGACCTGCGCCAGCACACGGCGGAACAGATCAAGGCGCTCTCGGTCCAACTTCGTGAGCAGTCCAACACGCTCTCGACGTTGCTCGAGAGGAAGTTCGAGGAACTCCGGACTGAAAAGGCCGACCGTATGTCCCTGGCGGCGGTCTTTGCAGAGATGGCCACCCGTTTGTCCGACAAGAAGGATTCGTCGAAGTAGGGTCAGGCCGAAGCCCCGTGACCGACATCTCTCCCCCCGACTCCCCTCCTGAAGGGCAGGTCCCCCATCAGGGGACGCGTGATGACGCCGCTGCCGATCAGCTCGCGCGAATCCGCGAGATCTTGGTGGGGCGCGAGCGGGAAGACATCGATCGCCTCAGGGACCGTCTCGAGAGGCTTGGTTTCGGCGCGGAGGAAGTGAGTCAGGTTCTGCCCGAAGCCGTGACGCGCAGCGCGCGACGTGACGAGCGGCTGGGCATGGCGCTCAGTCCCACCTTGGAGACGGCGATTCGGCGGTCGGTGCGGCGTGACCCGCGCGCGATCGCCGACGCGATCTTTCCGGCCCTCGGCCCGGCGATCCGCAAGGCGATTTCCGAGGCGATGAGTGGCGTGATTCACGCACTCAATACCGCCATCGAGCACAGCGTCTCCTGGCGCGGCCTCAAGTGGCGGGTCGAAGCCATGCGTTCCGGAGTCCCCTTCGCGCAGGTCGTGTTGCGGCATACCCTCGTGTACGCCGTCGAGCAGGCGTTTCTCATTCACCGGGACACTGGGCTCGTGCTGTGTCACGCCGCTGCGGATCCGAGTGTGGGTCAAGATGCCGACGTCGTATCCGGGATGCTCACCGCCATTCGCGACTTCGTGGCCGACTCATTCGGTGAGGAAGGGGGCGGGGACCTGCGGACGTTCTCGGTTGGGCAACGTACTGTGAAGGTCGAGCAGGGTCCGCACGCGTTTGTTGCCGTCGTGATCCGTGGACATGCGCCGAACGAGTTGCACACGGTGTTGAATGAAGCGGTGGAGTCGGTGCACATGGAGTTCCTCGAGCTCCTGCAGGAGTTTGATGGTGAGACGGCACCCTTCGAGGCGGCGCATCCCATTCTGGAGAACTGCCTGCAGATGCAGGTGGCCGAGAAGAAGGGGAAGGGTGGACTGCTCTCTCCCGCGCTCGTCACCGCGCTGCTCATCGTGCTCGCGCTGCTCTCACTTTGGGCGTTCTTCGCCATTCGTACCAACCGACGTTGGGCGCGGCTGACGGACCGGCTGCAGGCTGAACCGGGACTCGTGTTGGTCGATGCCGACCGTCGGCGTGGAGACTTCTATCTCTCCGGACTCCGGGATCCGCTGGCGCGCGATCCGGCGAGCTTGATCGACGAGTCGAAACTCGATGTCGGCGACGTGCGCGCGACCTGGGAAGGTTACCTGTCATTCGATCCTGGAATCGTGGCCGAACGGACCCGTCGTGTCCTGAACCCCCCGAACACCGTGTCCTTCGTTATGCGTGACGGGGCGCTGCATGCTGTGGGACTAGCGCCTGAGGCGTGGATCACTGTGGCGCGCCGCGCGGCCCTGACGGTCCCCGGCGTGTCCTCGTTCGTCGATGACAGTCTAGCGTCGGTGGAACTGCAAGGACTCCGACAGCTCGCGCGCCAGGTCGAGCGGCACCGGGTCTTGTTTGGCGTCGGATCGGCAGTACTCGAGGCGTCTCAGGACTCGGTCGTGAGTGCGGTCGCGAGGCAACTCGAGGAGATGCGTGACTTGACGCTAGTCGCTGACGCTGGCGTGCGGGTGGAATTGTTGGGTCGGTCAGACACGTCCGGCTCGGAAGCTGCCAATCGTGCCCTCAGTGCTCTGCGTGCAGGCAACCTTCAGCGGGCGCTCGTCGCCCGAGGAATTCCCGTATCGTGGTTCGTGACCACCGGGCTCGCGGACGATGACCCGGTTCCTGCTGCGTCAGCCGATCTGGCACGCCTGAACCGGAGCGTCTCAATCCGAGTCACAGTGAGCACGCAGACCGCGGGGTCGCGCGAACCGTGATTCAGAAGAAGGTCTGTATGCTCGGGGCGTTCGCGACGGGCAAGACGAGTCTGGTGCGTCAGTTCGTGCACAGTCTGTTCGACGAGCGGTATCACACGACCGTCGGCGTCAAGATCGATCGGAAGGAAGTCCGAGTCGGTGACGTCGACGTCAACGTGCTGCTCTGGGATCTAGCCGGCGAGGACGACTTCCAGTCGGTCCAGCCCATGTATCTGCGGGGGGCCTCAGCTCTCGTCTTCGTGGTGGACGGCACCAGGGCATCGACGCTGGAGAAAGCCCGTTCGCTGTTTGAGTTGGCCGAAACGGTAGTGGGGACCGTCCCCTCGGTCGTCGCGCTCAACAAGTCCGACCTGACGATCGACTGGGAGCTTTCCGGATCGGAGACCGCCGAGTTGACGTCCGCGGAGCGCAAGGTGTTGAAGACGAGTGCCAAGACCGGCCTAGGCGTTCAGGACATGTTCCACTGGTTGGCTGAGGCGATGGTCACACGACATGAGTGACCTCCCGGCTCCGGTCCTCTCTTTTCTTCAAGCGGAGGTTTTGCGCGAGCGGGCTCCGGCCTTTCTTCTGCTCGATGACGATGCGCGGCTTGTCGACTGGGGAGGACCGCTAGACACCTACGGGATCGTGGGTCTCGAACGCGGCACGCCGGCAGCAGAGCAAGTGCCATTCCTGCTCGGCCTGGTGCCGACGACAGCACCGCAGGAACTCCCCCGTGTCGAGCCAACGGGTGGGAACGCTGCCGACGTACACACTTTTCGGTCAGACGCAGGCACGTGGGTGGTCCTGCGCAATGCGACCTGGACGGTCCAACACGAACGGGAGCTGCAGCAGAGCCGCAACGCGCTCACGTTGCTCGAAGAACGCAACAAGAGGGATGGGGCGGCGACGTTGGCGACCGGCCGGGTGATCGCGGCAGAAGTGCTCGGCGCACTGGGGGTCGCGGTACTGGAATACCGGTCGGCTGACGGGTTCCGCCTCATCGGCACGCCGCCGGTCTGGTTTTTCGCGCTGTGGCCCGAAGCGATGGAGTCACCGGACGATGTTCGGCTCGAGGTGCCGTCGCCGTTCCTGGCGAACTTCCTGCTCGACGCCCATGAGAGCTGGAAGCTTGGTTGCGATCAGCGGTCGGGGATTTGGACCGAGGTCGACGGTGCTGGTCGCGAGTGGCAGCTTGAGGCGACCGCTCGCTCGATCGGTGGGCGCCAGCTCTTGACCATTGCCGAGGTGGGTACTCGCGTCCTCGAGAAGCAGGACCTGCTGCAACGTGCTCGCGAGCATGCCCTGGGTCATCAGCGTCTCCTCAAGGATATCGAGAAGAAAGACGTCTTGCTCCATTGGATCGTCCACGATCTCCGCACGCCGATGGTGTCCGCGCACGCAGCGCTCCAGCTGCTGGCAACGGAGGATCTGCCGGAGCAGGCGCAACGTACTCTGGCAGTCGGGCGCACCGAGCTCGAGCGGCAGGATCTGTTGATCCGCTCGATCCTCGACGTCTTTGCTGCGGATCTTCATGCGCTCGATACACTCGCGGCTGACGCTCCACCCGCCGACGTGCTGGAGTGCGGGCGGGAGGTCGTGAACGGCTTTGCCCCCGCGTTTGGGCTGCGGGAGGTCAAGTTGACCGTCGACGCGCCTGGCGCACCGGCCGGCACGTGGAGTGTGCACGCCGACGAGTCGCGGCTCGCCCGCGTGTTCGCGAACCTCCTCGATAATGCGCTGCGACATTCCAAGCCGGCGACCCGGGTGCGGGTGGCCTTCTCCCGAGAGTCGGACACTGTGGTCGTGCGTGTCGAGGATCAGGGCGCGGGGGTGTCCGAGGAATTCGTGCCGCACTTGTTCGACCGGTTCTCAAAGGCCGGTAGGGAGGGGAAGACCGGTTTGGGACTCCATTATTGTCGGATCACGATCGAGAGTTGGGGCGGACGCATCGGCTATGAGCCGTGCCGCGGCGGTGGCTCCTGTTTCTGGTTCCGGATTCCTGCGGAACGAACGCGTGATTGACTCATTGCAGGGCTGTCGGAAATGAGAACGGGGCCCTGCGGGGCCCCGTTCTCCTTCACCAACAGCCTCGCTGCGAGCGCCTTACCGTACGAAGGGCGTTGTCAGCACGATGCGGATCGGTGCCCCCGCATCCAGGTACACATTTTCTCCCTTGGTAGCCACGGCGACACCGACGCCGGCGGCGGTCCCAACGGCTGCACCGACGGCGGTCCCGGTCTTGTTCCCGCCAAGGACGCGCCCCGCAATGGCGCCGACGACGGCGCCAGCGCCGACCTTCGCCGCATCACCTGCGGTCACGCCACCCTTCTGCGTGCGCGTTCCGACGCTGGTTGTCGCACTTTGGATGCCATAGGTCTGCCCGCCGAACGACACTTGGTCGAAGCGCAGCAACATGTGACCCTGGTACCCCTCGGCGGCCTCGTCGATATTCGCGACGTAGCCGGTGAATTGCGCGCCGGCCGGGATGACCTCCCGACCGTTGGCGTCGAGCACCGCGGTCGCGAGGGTAGCTGTCACCCCATGTCCAACCGTGACCTCCTTGGCAACCAGGGAGTCGCTCGCGATGAGCGCGAGTTCCGTCCCAACACCCAGCTCACGCGCCGACGGCGCGGGCGGCGGCCGCCGAGTGACGGTGGGTTGCTGGGTCTGAGTCATGCTACGCGGTGAGGTTGATTGCGTTGCCGCGGGCGACTGCGGCGGCGCGGACTGCGCGACATCCCCGGATACTGTCAGCGACTCGGCTGGTGCGAGGCTCAGGTCTCGAGTCTCGTCCAGGTCCCCGTCACCACCGCACGCGATGAGCGCGAAGGCGGCGAGGGGCAGAAAGCGTCGAATGCGTGCCATGTGTGTTCCTCCTTGAGCAGGCCTAGCCTACTTCTTGGTTTCCTGCATTGCGCGGTGCCACTCATCGAGCTGATGGGCGGCCATCTCCCGACCACCCAGTCCAAACGCCACCGCCGCCGCGACGGCGATCGCACCGAGTGTAAGTCCGAAAGCTAATGTAATGATCTCGTCGGCGACTCCAAGCTGCCGCAGTGCCATGGCACCAGCGAGGACCAGAATCGCGCCACGCGCGACCAAAGCGAGCACCCGCGCCTGCGCCGCTTTCCCGGCCTCGATCGTGCTTCCGGCCAGGTTCGCGAGGAAGAGCCCAGCTCCGAAGATCACGAGTCCCATCAGCACGTGGCTGCCGAACACCAGGAGTTCGGCGACCAGCTCCGACAACATGCCGAACCCGAGCAGGGAGAACGCCTCGATCACGGCGAACAGAACAATGGCCACCAACGCGAGGTAGCCAACGATGGCTGACGGCCGGCGGTTTTCTGGCTGGTCCTCGGCCTTGACGCCCAGGCGTCCCATCAGCCGATCGAACCCGGCACTGCGGAGCACGTTACTCAAGAGATCGGACACGATGCGCCCAACCACGTAGGCTATCGTGAGCACCAAGCCTGCCGCAAACAAGCGCGGCAGCGAGGCGAGGATGGTGTCCAGCATGTTGCTTGCTGGCCGGGTAATGGCGTCGAGGCCGAGCGCGTTGAGACCGGACACCAGTACGGGAATCAGAATCAGCACATAGACGATGAGTCCCAGGAGTTGAGACAGGCTCTGCGCGCCGAGCGCCTTGGCGACACCGACCCGCTCGCTCAGGCTGTCGACGCCGATCGCGGCCAACAGCCCAGAGACGACCCGCTGCACGATGCGCGCGACGAACCAGCCAATCAGGATGATCGCGGCAGCACTCGCGATGTTCGGGATGTACTCGAGGACCTTGTTGACCATTCCCTGCACGGGCTCGAGCAGCCCTTGCAGCGCCAGCGCGCCCAGGATGGCGGGAAGGAAGAGCAGCAGGACGAGCCAGAAGAGAGCGTCGCCCAGGGTCTTGCTGAGCGGTACTTTGCGGCCTTCACCTGCTTGTTCGGAGATCTTTTCGTCCAGTGATGTGCGCCCGAGAACCTGGCCCACGATCATCCGCAGTGCCGAAGCCACGAGCCATGCGACGGCCCCCAGTGCGGCAGCGCCGAGCACCCGGGGTGCGAATGCAAACACCTGGTTGAGAAGCACGTTGAGGGGTTCGGTGACCTGCGTGAGCCCCACCGTCTGGAAGAAGGCGATGAGGACGAAGATCATGATCGTGTAGAACACGATCTTCGAGACGATATTCTCGACGGCGATACCCTTCCCCTTTTCCTCGCCGGCGATCCACTCCGCGAGGCGGTTGTCGATGCTCGTCCGCTTGAGGCCGGCCCGTACGAGTGCGGATACGATCCATGCGGCGAGCCACCCGATGATGAGGATCGCCAATCCGGCGAGCACGTTTGGCAAGTACTCGCTGACGCTCTGCAGCAATTGATCGAAGCTTTCCATGATATTCCCTCGAATTCAGATGGCCTATGCTAGCGGGTATTAAGCAAACGCACGCGATATGCCAAGCTGAATTCTCTAAGGTGGAGCGCCGTAAGTTGTTGCAGGTAAATCTTTTATGGCGATGTCGGGCCGCGGGCTTCCGGCCCGCCGCCGCGACGAACCGGTCACCAACGGAACGCTGCGTTCGTGATTGGGACCGTTCTCCGTTCCATTTTGGTCATGGGCGCGCGTCTCCGACGGCGGGGAAACACGTAAAGTTCTGTCGGTAAATCAGTTGCAGTCGACCCTTCCCGTGGCATGGTCTTTTCGTTACAATCGCGGCCGATTGTGTCACTTAACGGTCGGCGCATCTGGGAAGGGGCAGAGTCCGATGCCCCGGTGGAGCACTGCCTTAAGGGCGTTCAGCAACTCACACGAGAGTCGAAAGGACGATGGGAAATGAGCTACAAAATCCAGGACATCGAGGGCATTGGTCCCTCGTACGCTGAGAAGCTGTCGGTCGCCAAGATCAAGACGACGACCGATCTTCTCAAGTACTGTTGCGACCAGCAGGGTCGTTCCTCGGTGAGTACCAGGACCGGGGTCGCCGAGCCGCAACTCCTCAAGTGGGCCAACATGGCTGACCTGATGCGGATCTCGGGCGTCGGTTCGGAGTTCTCCGAGTTGCTCGAGGCTGCCGGTGTCGACACCGTGAAGGAGCTTCGCACGCGCAACGCGGAAAATCTGGCGGAGAAGATGCGAGCGGTGAACGCGGCGCGACGCCTCACTCGGACCACCCCGGGTACGAAGACCGTGCAGAAATGGATCTCACACGCGGAGCGATTGAGCCCCGTCATCACCCACTAACGATCCACAGGAAACGAGGAACCACGATGAGCATCGCCAAAGTTACGGAGATCAGTGCGTCGTCCAAGAAGAGCTTCGAGGATGCGGTGCGCATGGGTTTGCGGCGAGCCGCCAAGACGCTGGACAACATCGAAGGCGCTTGGGTGCAGGGCATGAAGGTAGATGTCGAGGACGGCAAGGTCACGCAGTTTCGCGTGAACCTCAAAGTGACGTTCGTGCTCAGCGACTGAGCGGCGGCGGCGCTCAGCTCCACAGCAGTGAAACGGCCGGCCCCTCGAGGGGCCGGCCGTTGTTCATTCGTAGGCCGGCTCCGCGATTCCCGCCTCGTCGATCCACCACGGCAACCAGACGAGGCCGAAGCGTCCGACGGTGATGTCGGTTTTGCGGGGGCGAATCACTTGTTCCTTGAGTTCGAAGGTGTCGGGGTCGACGGCCACATCGAGCGTTGCGATCTCCTCCTGAAACTCCGCATCCAAGTCCTGATACTGCTGGTGAAACGCCTCGATGTCGCGCGCTGCCGCGGCCATGTCTTGCTTCTCGCGCGCCGCCCGTCCCACGCCTCGAGCCGTGGTGGTCGCGCGACCCACCGTCCCCACGCTCGCGACCTTCCGGCCGAAAAGGGCGCCCAACACCGTCGCGCCCATCGAGATCGCCGTCTGCATCTTCTGCTGGTCGTATTGGGATTTTTCCCGTCCCAACTTCTCCTCGGCGCGCCGAATCCGATCTTGCAGCAGCTTGAGCTTCGGGCTGTACCGTTTGCGGAGCTGCTCGACTGCTGTGTCACGCTTCTCACGCGCTGCTTCGCGCAGTCGCACCTTGAACTCCGCCTCCGTTTCCTCAGGCGACGAGGTGAGCTTGAGCTCCGCACATTTGAGTATGGTGACCGTACGGTTTTGATAGAGATGGGTTTTGAACGACTTCTGCCAGGAGGTGAAGGACTTGGCCTGTGCCGCGGCGCTGGGCAGTCTTGCGAACTCCGCGTCGGCCTCCGGCTCGTCGACCAACTCGGGCTCACCTTCAGGGAGCGGCTCGGCGTTGTCCCAAAGCTTGGCGGTCACGGTGGCACCCAATGGCGTCACATAGCCGACGGTTTCCCACCTATCGATGCCGGCGCGCGCATTTGCGAAGTGAAGGTCCGCAGTGCCCAGCAACGCGGGCCGGTACACTAGTCGCGCGCCTGATTTCCCATGGTCAGCCGGTGGAAGGAACGACTCCGTCACATCTGCGGGCAGCACGGGACGGTGTGTCGAGGCCTGACCGGGCTTTGCCTTGGCCGCCACGGGTGCAGGCTTTGCAGCAGCGGCAGCCGCATCGCTTGCAGCTGCCTTGCGGTCGGCCATGAGGGTTTGGATCTGCGTCCGCGTGAGCGGGCCTCGCAGGTAGGACATGGCCCACCGCGTGTGAAACACTGCGGGTGCCTCGTCATGGACATTGTGCATCAGGAACACCCGGCTCTTCAGTCCGGAGATGGTGCGCTCCACCTGTTTGCGATCGAATGAAGCGCCCGCGGTGCTCGACGCTCCCTCGAGGCCGTCCATGATCCGCATCTTGTCCCGTTCGGTCTGAAGCCGTCCCAGAAACCACGTCCCGGTGTTGGACAGTCCCTTGTAGTCGAGATCGACTGGGTTCTGCGTTGCGAGGACGACGCCCACCCCGTACGCACGCGCCTGCTTGAGCAGCGTGAGCATCGCATTCTTGGATGGGGGATTCGCCGTGGGCGGGAAATAGCCGAACACTTCGTCCATGTAGAGCAGGGCGCGGAGACTTGCCGTTCCGGCCTGGGTCCGCATCCAGGCTATCACCTCGTTGAGCAGCAGGGTCACGAAGAACATCCGCTCGGCTTCGGAGAGGTGGGCGACGGACAACACGGAAATGCGTGGTGTGCCGTCGTCCTTCCACAACAGGCGCGGGATCTCGAGCGGCTCCCCCTCCATCCAGGCGGCGAACGCCGGCGAGGCGAGCAAGTTGTTGAGCGTCATCGACAGCTCGGATCGCTCTTTGCTCGGATAGAACGTCTCGAGTTCCATCACGCCGATCCGCTCAATGGGCGGCGACTGCACTTCGGCGATGAGCGTCGCCAGATCCAGATCCCGGCCTTCGCTCCACGCTCGCTCGAAGAGATTGGACAAGAGGATGTGTTCGCGGCTTCGAACCGGGTCGGCGTCGATACCGAGCAATGCCAGCAACCCTGACACGGTGGCCATGATCCGCTCGCGAAACGCGTCGGCGTCCGCGACGAAGTCGGCGCCAGGTGCGGTAAATGACCGCATCACGGTGAGTGGCAGGCCTGCGCTGCTCCCCGGAGTGTAGATCGCGACGTCCGCGGCGTTGCGCAGTTTGCTGATGCGCGCACCGTCCTGGCCCCATTCAGCGAGGCCGTTCTTCCACAGCTCGGCCGTGCTCGCCGCGAATTCGTCTGAGGACATGCCCTTACGTGCCGCCTGTGCCTCCTCGATCCACGGCCGGAAATCCTCGGGGCGCAGCTTCGGAAACGTGAGCATCAAGTTGCCCAAGTCCCCTTTCGGATCGATGGCGATCGTCGGGATGCCGTCGATCGCGGCTTCTTCGAGCAAAGAGATGCAGAGTCCGGTCTTGCCACTCCCCGTCATGCCGACACACACCGCGTGGGTGGTGAGGTCTTTGGCATCGTACAGCAGAGGATCGGCCGTCGTGGAGCCGCTCTCGAGGTCGTAGCCGCGGCCAAGGTAGAAAGCGCCAAGCTTTTCGAAGGTCGCGGTTGTGTCTTTCGTTTTCGCAGTCATGGAACCGTCACCAAGGGTTAGGGCGTGCGTTGGAGATTGTACTCAGCGTTGCCCGGTGGCTCAAGGCGGAGGGTGGTCGAGGTCGAAGTCAATGAAATGTGGTGTGTGGTTCTCGGCGTCGAGAAACCGGAGGAATGCCTGCGCACCGATGGACGTCGTCATCGCGTTGTCCAGCGGATGAAAATTCAGCGGTTCACGATCGAGAATAGCTCGGTCGATGGCGACGCGCACGGCACCGTCCTGGTCGTTGATCACCGCAAACGGGGTCACAGCACCCGGCACGACTCCCAGATACTCCATCAATCGCGCGGCACTGCCGAACGAGAATCGCTTGGCTCCGAGCCGCCGGGCAAGATCCCCGAGGTCGACCGATCGGTCTTCTTGGCAGACGACCAGCCACATGCTGCCTTTCTTGTCTCGCAGGAACAGGTTCTTGGTATGACATCCCTCGAGCGTCCCTCGCACGGTCTTGGCTTCCTCCACCGTGTAGACCGGTGCGTGCTGCACGGTGGTCACGTCGATTCCTAGCTCCTGGAACCGCCGAAACAGTTGCTCCGGCAAGGCAGGCGGCTCCCTGCTGACGGGTTTGGCATCAGGCGCAACGTCGGACACGTGGTGGTGTGACTCCCTTGAAGAGGGTGTGGCTCACCATATCCCGAGGATCTTCCACCAGAGACCACCCACGAAGATCCATACGACGATGTTGAGTACACTGACGAGAAACCCGAGCCTCCACCATGTCCCCAGAGGGACATAGCCGGAGCCGAATAGCACGGGGGCCGGTCCGGTCCCGTAATGCGTCATGCTGCTGAACAGGTTGCTGAAGAAGGCCAGCGCGAGCCCGGCAAGCAATGGAGGCGTTCCCACGGCCAGTGCAACGCCGAGGAAGGGCGCGTACATCGAGCTCACATGCGCCGTGTTGCTGGCAAAGAAGTAATGACTGTAGAAGTAGATGAGGCTGAGCGCCGTGAAGGCGGCGAGCCAACCGACTCCGGTGAACCACTGGCCAACCGTCGCACTGAACCAGGGAATCAGTCCCAAACGTGACAAGAACGACGCCATCATGACGAGCGCGGCGAACCACACCAAGGTGTCCCACGCACCCCTCTCGTCGAGCACATCGTCCCATTTGAGCACGCCGGACACGAGCAGGAGCACGAGGCCGAGCATGGCCGTGACCGTCGTGTGTACCGATAGGGGTTTGGCCAGAATCCAGAGGGTGAGGAGCAGCGCAAACGTCCCGAGCATGACCCACTCGTCGCGCGTGAGCCGTCCCATCGCCTGCAGTCGCTCGCGTGCCAGCGCGGCCGCATTGGGCGTCTCTCGGATTTCCGGCGGAGCGAGACGGTACAGGACTGATGGGACGAGTGCGAGGCTCACGAAGCCTGGTACCACGGCCGCCGTCGCCCAGCCCACCCATGTGATGGTGATCCCCTGGTCCCCAGCGAGCTGCGCTGCGAGCGGATTGGCCGCCATCGCCGTGAGGAACATGGCACTCGTGATCACGGTCCCCTGAAACGACGCCGTCGTGAGAAAGGCGCCGATGCGACCGGCCGTGCCGTCGTGCGGGCGACTCCCATAGGCCTCGGCGACTGACCGAAGAATAGGGAAGATCACACCGCCGGCGCGTGCCGTGTTGCTCGGGATGGCCGGTGCCAAGACGAGGTCCGTCGCAATGAGCCCGTATCCCAATCCCAGAGATCGCCGGCCCAATGCCGCCATGAAGAGATAGGCGATGCGGGCGCCCAGCCCCGTCTTGATGAACCCGCGCGAAATGAAGAACGCGAGCACGATGAGCCAAATCACCGCGTTCCCGAAACCGGTCAACGCCTCGCCGACGGAGAGCGTGCCGGTCAGAGTTGTTGCGCAAATCCCGACGAAGGCGACCGCCCCCATCGGCATCGGCTTGAGCATGATACCGACGATGGTCGCAATGAAGATGGCCAGGAGGTGCATGGCCGCCGGTTCGACTCCGTCCGGCGCCGGCACGAACCACAATGCGGTCCCGACCGCTACTGGTATTACCGCTCGAGTGGCTCGCTGCATGGACGGTCGATCCGGCCAGCCGGCGAATCAGCGGGGGCCGCTCGCCGCGACCTTGGCGCTCACGTCCTTCCCGTACTGCTCGAAGTTGGCTCGAAACATCCCGGCGAGCTTCGACGCCTGGGCGTCGTACGCCGCGCCGTCGCTCCACGTGCTCTTGGGATTCAACACCTCAGGGGGGACGCCGGGGCACGCGGTAGGAACCTCGAGGCCGAATACCGGATCCTCACGCGTTGCAGCGTCATCCAGC
>JAOTWK010000254.1 GCA_029862935.1 Gemmatimonadota bacterium
AGGCCCGGGAAGCCTTGGCCCGCCTTGCCGGAGAACCGCGCGAACTGGAACGTGACGACTGAACGCCGATCTGACTGCTGAAGGCTGACGGCACTCGAGGGTCGCCCGCGGTAGCGGCTGTTTCTACTGCGGGGTCAAGTCGGTCTTCGCCGTGACGCGGCGGGCGAACGCTGCCAGCAGTTTCGCCGCGCGCTCGAGATCCCCGGTATCGACCATCTCGTTGGGACTGTGCATGTAACGGTTGGGCACGGAGACAAGTCCCGTTGGGATCCCGCGTTGGGTCGTGTGAATGGCGTCGGCGTCGGTTCCAGTATCCCTTGGTGCCGCCGTCAACGCATAGGGGATCTTGGCACCGTTCGCCGCCGTGACGAGCATTTCGAAGACGACCGGGTTGACGGCGGACCCGCGCGACAGGACTGGCCCGCCGCCGAGTGCGACATCTCCATGCTCTTTCTTTTCGACGCCCGGATGGTCAGTCGCGTGCGTGACGTCGACGACCAGCGCGATATCGGGATCGATACCGAACGCGCTCGTACGCGCCCCGCCGCCGGACCATGCAATTTCTTCCTGCGTGGTCGCCACAGCGAACACGCCGATCTTGGGCCGGCGTCGTGCCAACAGGCGCAGTGCCTCGAGCACGACGAACGCGCCAATCCGGTTGTCGATGCTGCGGGAGGCAATCCGCCGGTTTGGGAGCTCGACGGTCTGGGCCGCGAGCACGGCGGGATCTCCGATCCTCACCCGCTTGAGCGCGTCGGCCTTGGTCTTGGCGCCGATGTCGATCCAGAGGTCCGCTGGCTTGCTGACACGCTCGCGATCGTCGGATTTGATCAGGTGAATCGCTGGCTTGCCGACGAGCCCATCGACGAGACCCCGCCGCCCCAGGATGTGCACGCGCTGCCCCACCAGGACCTGGTGATCCCACCCGCCGATCGTCGAGAAGTAGAGATAGCCCTTGTCGTCGACATGGATGACCATGAGGCCGATCTCGTCGATGTGCCCAGCCAGCATGAGTCGCGGTCGAGCATCGGGATTCAGGACGGCGACGCTGTTGCCCGAAAGATCCGTCGTGACGGAATCGGCAAACGCCTCCGCTTCGGTTCGCCAGACACGGGCCGGTCGTGTCTCGAATCCCGACGGTCCGGGCGCGTCGAGCAATCGCTTCAAGAACTCCCGCGAGCTCACCGATAAGGCCATTACGCCAACTCCTCCAGTGTCATAGCCAGCAACTCGTAGAACGATGCTACCGAATCGATCTTCACCCGTTCGTCGGGTGAGTGAGGAAATTCGATCTGCGGTCCGAACGAGATCATGTCCATACCCGGCACTTTTTCGCCGATGATCCCGCACTCGAGCCCGGCGTGGATCGCCTTGATCTCCGGCGTGTGGCCGAGTTTCCGCTCATGTACTCGCTTCAGTACGGCCAGCAGCTCGGACTGGAGGTTCGGCTTCCAGCCGGGATAGCCGTTGCCCTCCTCGACGCGCGCGCCGGCCAACGTGGCGATGGCGCGAATGGACAAGCGGGTCGCCCGCAGCGCCGACTCGACCGATGAGCGGCTGCTCATCCCCACCACGAGCGATCCATTGCTCATCACGACCGTGGCGAGGTTCGTGCTGGTCTCCACGAGATCGGGAATGTCGTAGCTCATGGCCAGTACCCCGTGCGGGAGAGCCGTGAGCAGATGCAACACCTTCTCAGTGGTGGTGTCATCCCACACGTCGTGTGGCGGCTTGCCCTCTTTGACCTCGAGCGTGAGGCCCGGTTCGGCGGCCCGGAACTCCTCGTGAATGGCGGCCATTTCCTGCTCCAGCTCTGCGGTGAGTTGAGCCTTGACACCGCCGGGCAAGACCACGGTCGCGAACGCCTCACGCGGAATCGCGTTGTGCTTGTTGCCCCCTGAGATCGCCGATAGATGAAACGACATGTGAAAGGACAAGGCGTTGAGCGCGCGCGCCAGGAGTTTCACGGCGTTTCCACGCTGAAGGTGAATGTCGACGCCTGAATGCCCGCCCTTCAGACCATGGAGCCTGATGTCGAGCGCGATGGTGCCCGATGGAATCGGGCACGACATGAGTGGCAGCGTGATCGTGCTATCCGCACCACCGGCGCACCCAACGTACACCATCTCTTCCTCTTCGGAATCGAGATTGAGCAGCCGTCTTCCTTCGAGCAGGCTCCCGTCCAAACTCGCAGCGCCCGTGAGACCGGTCTCCTCATCGACAGTGAACAGCAGCTCGAGTGGACCATGCACGAGGTCCTTGGCCTCCATGACGGCGAGCATGGCGGCGACACCAATGCCGTTGTCCGATCCGAGCGTCGTGCCGCTCGCCGTGAGATACGCGCCGTCTTGTCGGGGGATGATGGGGTCTTTGCTGAAGTCGTGGTCCACGTCGGAGTTCTTCTCGTTCACCATGTCCAGATGGCTCTGGAGAATTGTCACCGGTGCCGACTCGTGACCCGGCGTCGCCGGCTTTCGGGCCACGACATTCCCGGTCTCGTCGATCTTGTAGGGCACCCCACTTCGTTCAGCGACGTCGATCACATACGCACGCATACGCTCCTCGTCCTTGGAGCCGCGTGGGATGGTGAGGATGTGATCGAAGTGCTTCCACAGGTTCTGGGGTGCCAAGTCTGCCACAAACGTCATCGTTCCCTCCCGGTTGCAGCCGTATTCTATCGACTGGACCCGGGAGACACGAGGCCGGTGGCCGACCTGGTTTGACGGCCCCAGGCGTTACCGCTAAACTCCGCGCAACCCTTTTCCGACGCCGAAGGTGAAGCACATGGACAAGAAACCGTTTGTCCCATTCGTTCCTGCGTCACAAACCATGGCCGAGCTCACGTTCAAGGCCGTGTTCTTAGGGGCGATCATGGCCGTCGCGCTGGGTGCGGCGAACGCTTACGTGGGGATGCGTGCAGGGTTGACGATTGCCGCGACGTTCCCTGCAGCGGTTGTCGCCATGGCTGTGCTGCGGGGGTTCCGCGGTACGATCCTCGAAGAGAACATCGCGCGGACCACGGCCTCCGTCGGAGAGGCACTCGTCGCGGGCGCCATCTTCACCATCCCGGCGTTTGTGATCAGCGGGGCGTGGGACGAGCTGCGGTACCTCGAGAGCACCGCGATCATGCTGATCGGTGGTGTCTTGGGTGTGCTGTTCGTGGTGGTACTGCGCCGCACGCTCGTCGTGGAGGCCGACCTGCCCTTCCCGGAGTCGGTCGCCGCCGCCGAGATCGTGAAGGCTGGGCAGGGAGGACAGACGGGTGCCAAGTATCTGTTTGCGGCGATGGGCTTCGCCGCGCTCTGGGAGCTCCTCAAGAACAGCGCGGGCATTCAATTCGTGCAAGACAGCACGAGGCGCTTCGTCGCCTTTGGGGAATCCTCGGTCGAGATCTTGGGTGAGCGGATCCAGTACGCGGGCGGCATGCTGGTCACGAGTCCCCATGCGTCGCCGATGCTCATGGGCGTGGGGTACATCGTCGGGACGCGGATTGCGGCGGTGCTGTTTACCGGGGCCGTGATGGGGTGGTTGCTCCTGGTTCCGCTGGCGCTGTTTCTCAACCCTGGTCTCTCCGCGGTCATGGGACCGGACGACACGATGCGTGATCTCGCGGAACAGATCTGGCTCAATCAGATCCGCCCGCTCGCCGTTGGTGCCATGATCGTCGCTGCGTTCTACACGTTGTATAACCTCCGGACGTCCCTCGTCGAGGGCATTGGCAAGGCGCTCAAGCACATCAATCTGTCCGGCGGCACCGGCGACATGGAGCGGACGGAAATCGACCTCGATCTCAAGAAGATCTTCGTGGCAATTGGGTTTGCCTCGGTTGCCACGTTCTTCCTCTATCTCCACTTTGCGCAGGCGCTCGGAGGCGCCCTGGTCCTCACGATCGCCATGGTGATCCTGGGCTTTCTGTTCGCCGCGGTCGCAGGGTATCTCGTGGCCCTGATCGGAAGCTCCAATAACCCGATCTCCGGACTCACGCTGACAGCATTGTTGATTTCAGCGCTGCTCATGGTGCTGCTGGGCGTGACCGACGTGCGCGGCGTGGCCGGTGTGTTGGGCGTTGCGGGCGTCGTCTGCTGTGCCGCCGGCATCGCGGGCGACATGATGCAGGACCTCAAGGTGGGTCACATTCTCGGTGGCACACCGTGGAAGATGCAGGTGGGTGAGATCATTGGGGTGATCTTTGCCGCGTTCGTATTGGCACTCCCGCTGATGGCCCTGCACAAGGCGTACGTCATTGGATCGGCGCAACTGCCGGCACCGCAGGCCGGTCTCATGGCATTGATGGCCAACGGGATCGTCGCCGGTGACATGGCCTGGCCGCTGGTCATCGTCGGCATGTTCTTCGCGCTCGGGCTCATCCTGATCAGGGCCCCTGCACCGATGCTCATCGCCGTCGGGATGTATCTCCCGTTCGAGTCGACGGCCGCGATCTTTGTCGGCGGCGTGATCCGCTGGGTGTTCGACACGCGCCTCAAGCGCATGAAGGCGACCGGTGAAGAGAAACAGCGCGCGGAGAACGTCGGCATCTTGATGTCCTCCGGCTTCATTGCCGGCGAGTCACTGATGGCGGTGTTGCTGGCGCTCCTCTTCATTGGGGCGGAGCGGGTGCCGAGTTTGATTGCCTTTCAAGGACTGACGGGCGACGCCGCGCCGAACTTCTATCTCAGTCTGATCGCATATCCCATCATGCTGTACCTCCTCGCGTGGTTCACGATCAAGAAGATGCGCGAAGGAGGTCTGATGGCGGCCAAAGTCGGCGAATGATGCAGGCTGCGACCCAGACGAGGACCGCCCCCCATCTTGGGGGGCGGTTTTCGTTGCGGCAGAGTGGTATGTGAGGCGCGCGTGAGAGGTCGTCGGGATAACCCTCTGGCAGAGGTCAACCTCCTCGAGATCGCGCCTGCCCGATGTGCCGAATGGGAAGAGGTAGATGACCGGGTCATCGTGATCCGCCCGCGGCCGACCTCGACAGGTGCGCGCCTGCTGTTAGATCGATTCCTGTTCGAGTTGTCGGCCAAGCGGATTCGGCTGGACGAGATCGGCAGCTTCGTGTGGCGTCAGCTCGACGGTGAGCACACAGTCGGGGAAATCGCCTCGCAGCTCCGCGGGCAGTACGGCGACCGGCTCGAGTCCATTGAAGACCGACTCGGCAAGCTGATTTGGTCCTTTCGGCGCGAGGAATTCGTGATGTATCCTGGCTGGGACGAGAAGGACTAGCTCAGGCTAACGTCACCTTCCAAGGCGCGTTCCGCGCCATACCACTTGAAGAACAGCACGGATGCGATCCCGAAGATGATGAATCCACCGAGGATCTTCATCGTGAGTCCCGCGAGCTGCTGATCTTGCGTTGCCGAGATGCCGGCGACGCGTGGTGCCAGCTCATACAGCGCGTAAATCGGATAGTCGGCGAAGGTCAGAAACGAGGCTGGGACGGTGGGAATGAACACGTTGAGCAGCAGGAAGACGATCCGCCCCGGATACGATAGGGGACGAAACTCCTTGACTGGTCCCAACACGATCCACCAGAACAAGAGCCCCGCGAAGATCCACGCCATGTCGAGGGCGAACGAGCCAAGTTGCGTCGGCTTGAAAAGGTCGACAACGGTGGG
>JAOTWK010000255.1 GCA_029862935.1 Gemmatimonadota bacterium
TGGCGGGGCGGCGATGGGAGGGCGATGAGGGGGCGATGAGGGGGCGATGGGGAGGCGATGTTCTGCCGCCCTGCCGCCGGTGTCACAGCAGCATCATTTGCGACAATGCTCTCTCTATTTCTCGTGCAGCGCGGCCGGTAGGTTTTGCCAATCCCCTCCAAGGAGGTCGTCATGCGTCGCATACGTACCTGTGTCGCCCTCATTGCGGTCCTGGTGTGCAGCGTCACCGTTGCGCACGCGCAAACGATGGTGCTCCAGCAAAACAAGTGCGACATGGGCAAGGTGGGAACGATCCGCGCCTTCGTAGACTCCGCGTTCGTGCCGATCGCCCAGGAGCTGGTCAACGAGGGCAAGATCATGGGATTCCACTCGGCATTTCACGCATGGGGCGATGAGTGGAACGTGGTGTACATCTACGTGGCCGAGGATATCCCGGCCTTCCTCAATGCGTTCGGCGAGGCGTTTTCGCGAATGACGGAGCGGTATCCCGAAGCCATGCCGATGATGCGCGATTGGTGCTTCGAGCATAAGGACAGCTTCCTGAGCATGGGGAAGATGACCGAGCACGCGCCGATGCCGGGGCGGTAGAGGTCGTTTGACATCGGACTGCCAGCGCTCGGTGAGCCGCCTTGTCCGAAAGCACTGGCACCGCTGTCGATCGGAGGAAATGATGATCATGGATGGCGGGCACGTCGCCCGCCGCTTGAGCTCTGACTGTTGGCCGGACACGCGTAGCATGCACCGTCGCCAATCGACAGTCGTACCTCGAGCCTGAAGGGAAGGTCTGTGCATCTCCGACTCGGGGTGATTGCCGCCACCGGTCTCATCTCGCTGATCAACGTTCCCTTCGGCTTCTGGCGTGCCGGCCTTCGGAGACTGTCCCTGCCATGGTTTGCCGCCGTCCATCTGCCGGTGCCCGTCGCGATTGGCCTACGGCTGGCGGCTGGTCTCCCGTGGCGCCTCAAGACGCTGCCGCTCTTCGTAGGAGCGTTCTTTGTGGGTCAGTTTCTTGGCGGCGTACTGCGCTCGGTCCAACGGGCGTGGCGGCACCCCTCGGAGGGCGACCCGCGCTAGCCACGTCCCGAAGTGATGGTGCGGTTGCTCGTGCGGGTGCTTGAGTTGGCGATGATGCCGCTGGCGCAAAGTGATGGGGGCCAGTTCTCAGTTCCCAGTGATCAGTCATCAGTGACTTGCCCTGACAACTGACGACTGAACACTGAGAACTGCTTCGGCCCCCTCTTTCTCCTAGTCCCTTTCAATCGGCGGTGCCCCCGCCGCCTCGAGCGCGCGCTCGAGTTCGGGCATCACCTGCTCAACGATCCGGTCCAGCTCGGTTTCGAGTGCTGCCAGTTCGTTCCGACCCGCGGCGACGGTCTGCCGGTGCAGCTCTGTCGGGCCGTAGGTCGTGTTGAGACCGCGCACGCCCACGAAGTACCGGTTCCCGAGTGACGGCGGATCGCGCTCGCCGATCTCGTCTTTCGCCTCGCTGCCCTCGATCGCCTTCCTGAGATCGAGCAACTCGAGCCGCGTCGCGTACAATCGGCGGGTGAGCGCGGTGTCGCTCGCTTCCGCACGCTCGAGCGCCGTCTGCATCGCTTCGATCTTCTCGATCAGTTCGTCGAGCACGTTGTCGGCGCGCGCGAGGTCCTGCTGGAACGTCTTCAACTCCTCACGGAACTGGGCGATGACCTGGTCGGACACCCGCGGCAACGCCCCGTCCTTGAGCGGCTCGACGGCGAACGACACGGGGCCCGCAAGCTCAGTGACTTCGCCTCCTTCGATCTTGGCCAGCGTGGCCGAGTAGGTGCCGGGAAGCGCGAGAAACCCGTTCCCGGTTCCGGTGTCGCCGAAATCGACCAGATCCGTGCTCGCGTAGCGGAGATTCCAGCTCACGCGGTGGAAGCCTTTGGACGTGGGACCACTCACGCGGTTCACCACGGTCCCCGACGCATCGCGCACGACGACCTGCACGGTGGGGCCTTGCTCGCGCATCTCCTCCTCCAACGCGTCCCAGCCGGGGAACGGGACGTTTTCACCAACGGTCACGTCGCGCTCCCGTTTCTGACGCGCCGCCTTCGTCGACTCATAGCCATCGCGCAGGTGATAGGTGAACACGGCGCCGAACGGCGGGTTCTCGGCTTGGTAATCGTCGTGCCCCTCGGAGCCCACCACATTCTTCGGCATGTACCAGTGCGCGGTGCGAACGGGGAAGAGCGCCGCCTCGCGTGCCAGCACCTCTTCGCTCAAGGTCCTAAGCGGCGTGTAATCGTCCAAGATGAAGATGCCGCGGCCGAATGAGCCCGCGACGACGTCCTGGTGTGTCCGCTGAATGGTGATGTCACGCAGCGCGATGGTCGGCATGCCGCCTTCGAGCTCGATCCACTTCGTGCCGCCGTCCACCGTGAAGAAGACCCCAAACTCCGTTGCGGCGAACATCAGTTGCGGGTTCACGTGGTCCTGCACCACGCGCCACACGAGGTGCCGGTCGGGCAGGTCACCCGCGATCGAGCGCCACGAGCGCCCGCGGTCGGTGCTCCTCACCAAATACGGCTTGAAGTCGCCGTACTTGTGGTTGTCGAGCGCCACGTACACGGTGCCGACGTCGTACAGGTCGGCCTTGATATCGTTCACGAAGGCCGTGGCGGGGACGCCACGAATGCTGCCGACCTCGATGCGGCGCCAGCTTGCGCCGCCGTCCTCGGTTACATGCAGCAAGCCATCGTCGGTACCGGCGTAGATCAAGCCCTCCGCGAGCGGCGACTCGGCCAACGACGTGATCGTGTTGTAGTTGGACATGGCCGAGATGTCCCACGGATTGTCCCAGCTCTGTTGCGCGCCCCTGATCGGCAGCGTGATGCGTTCCTCGTTGCGCGTGAGGTCGCCGGAGATGGGCGTCCAGCTGTTGCCGCGATCGTCCGTGCGCCACACACGCTGTGACGCGAAGTAGATGCGCGTGGGGCTGTGGGGACTGATCTCGATCGGTGCATCCCAGTTGTACCGTTCGTAGGGCTCGCCTTCGCGCGCCTGTGGCTGGATGAACACCTGGTCACCAGTGATCCGGTCCACGCGGTGCAGCCCGCCTTGCTGCGACTCGGCGTAGATGATGTTCGGATTGCCTGGCTCGGTTGCGGAGCCGTGGCCGTCGGCGCCCAAGGTCTTGAACCAATCGGCGTTCCGGATGCCGTGCTGAGTGTTGGTACGCGAGGGGCCGCCGTTCGACCCATTGTCCTGTGTCCCGCCGTAGACGAAGTAGAACGGCTGAGCGTCGTCCACCGAGATCTTGTAGTACTGCATGACGGGGAGATTGCGGAGGAACCGCCACGTCTTCATGTCGTCGTAGGTCTCGTACAATCCGCCGTCGCTCCCCACCAGCAGATAGTTGGGATCGTCCCTGTGGAACGCGATCGCGTGGTCGTCCGAGTGTTTCTTGTTCAGATTCATGCCCCGGAACGTGGCACCGTGGTCGTCGGAGATGAGTGTGACAGCGCTGACCAGGAAGAGCCGCCCGAAGTGGTGCGGTGAGGCGTAGAGTTCCTGGTAGTAGTGTGGTCCCGTGGCGCCCGAGACCGCGTCGGACATCTTGGTCCACGAGCCGCCGCGATTGGTGGAGCGGTACACGCCTCCCGTCCGGCGGTCCAACTCGATCGCTGCGTACACGATGTCCGGATCCTGCGGCGAGATCGCGAGCCCGATCTTGCCGAGGTTCGACGACGGCAAACCGCTGCTGAGCTTGGTCCACGTCTCGCCGCCGTCGGTGCTCTTGTGGATCCCGGAGCCGGGCCCGCCGCCCAGGTAGGCGGCCACGGTGCGGTGGCGATCCCACGTGGCGGCGTAGAGGACGTCGGGGTCGCGCGGATCCATCGCGATGTCCGTGACACCGGTCCACTCGTTATCGCTCAGCACGTTGCGCCACGTGGCGCCGCCGTCGGTGGTCTTGTAGAGCCCGCGCTCACCGCCCGCGGTCCACAGCGGTCCCTGGGCCGCCACCCACACGACGTCGGAGTTCTTGGGGTGTACCAGTATCGTCGAGAGGTGTTCCGAGGCGTTGAGCCCCATGTTTTTCCAGGTCTTCCCGCCGTCGGTGCTCTTGTACACGCCGTCGCCGTAGCCCACGTGCCGGCCGCCGATGTTTTCGCCGGTCCCGACCCAGACTGTCGCGGGGTTGTTGGGGTCGAGTGTGATCGAGCCGATCGAGTAGGACGGTTGCTCGTCGAAGATCGGCTGCCACGTGGTGCCGGCGTTTTCGGTCATCCACACGCCGCCCGAGCCGACGGCCACGTACCACACGTTGCCGTTGTCGGGGTGGATCGCGATGTCCGCGATGCGTCCGCCATTGATGGCGGGGCCAATGTTGCGGAAGGCGAGGGCCTTGTAGTTCGTTTCGCCGAGGCGAGCGCCGGCTTGGGCTGCGAGATTGGCACCGGGGATGGCGAGCCAGCTCAAAAGGAGCGCGGTACGGAGCGTGTTCTTCGTCATGGGATCAGTGGGTTGGTGGTGAGAAGGTCAACGTGAGGTGCAAACGTACGCCTAGGGACGGGAGGAGGGTAGGAGAGGCAGTTGTCAGTTGTCAGTGATCAGTTGTCAGTGTGAGCGGTGATCCGTGAGCCGACAGCTTGGTGCCTCTCCCGTCGTTCCCGTCCCTACCCGTCCCTCCCGTCGTTCCCAGGCAGCGATGAGAGGGCGATGGCCGAAGGCTGTCGGCCAATACTGAAAACTGAGAACTGCAAACTGTAAACTGAACGGCTACCCGTAGACGGCCTTGAAGCGCTCCCGCTGTTCCCCACTGCCCAGGGCGACGAGCATCGAGCCCTTCGCGAGCCGCTGCTCGGGCGGCACATTGGTGACGACCTTTCCGTCCCGCTGGATGCCGATCACGTTCAACCCGGTGCGCGCGCCGATTGCCGCCTCGGCGAGCGTCTTGCCGGCGAGCGACGGCGGTAGCCCCAAGTAGAAGAGATCAACGCCCTCTCCCAACATGACGAACTCGCGCCCCAGCACGATGGAGAACACGGTCTGCACTCCGAAGGACGCATAGCTCAAGACGAAGTCGGCGCCGGCGCGCTGGATGGCCTCGACGTTCCGCTCGTACGTGACCCGCGTGAGGATACGCGCCGCGGGGTTGAGCCGCCGGCAGTACACCGTGAGATACACGTTCATCGCATCGTCGTGGGTGGTGAGCAGGATGGATGGTGCCTCGGCAATCCCCGCCTCGTCGAGTATGCGTCGGTCGGCGGCATCGCCCAGGAACAGCCGATCCGGAATGCCCTCGATCTCGGCCTCGAGCTCCGGATTTCGTTCCACCACGTGCACGGGGATATCGCGCCGCTTGAGCGCGCGGGCAGCGGCCCGCCCCACCTTGCCGCCACCGATGACGAGCACCGGATTCGGATTGGCGTCGTAGATCACGAGCATTTCGTTCAGCGCCTCGATCTGTTCTGCGGTGCCGACCGCGACGGGTACGCTGAGCGGTGACAGCGCGAAGTCTGGCCGGGCGGGCTGGAACCGTCCACGCTCCCACACGCCCACGATCGTGACGCCGGTGAACTCGCGCAGCCGCGTGTCTCGAATGGTCCGGCCCTGCAATGGTGTGTCGTGGGCCGGGAACTCGACGAGCAG
>JAOTWK010000256.1 GCA_029862935.1 Gemmatimonadota bacterium
GAACCCGCCCTGGGTGCGCGCCGAACGGCTCGCCCCAGCCTTCCGGGTCCGCCTGTCGCAGCGGTTCCGACTCTGGCGATCGCAAGACAAATCGGGGTTCGCCCATCTCCCCGATCTGTCTGTCGCATTTCTCGAGCGGTTCTTGGAGCTCGCGGCACCGGGCGGAGCCGTTGCCCTGCTCGTGCCGAGCAAGGTGGCCTCGGCGGGATATGGTGAGGCGATGCGGCACCACTTGGTGCGGGAGACCACCGTCAGATACCTGCATCGCCTCCCCGATCGGCAGGCCGCGCGCTTTGGTGCCACGACCTATCCGCTCGCGATCATTGCGCAGAAGGCAGCGCCGCCACACGATCACCGCATTCAACTGGGTTTTGGCACGTCCGCGGGTGTGCGGCAGGCCGCGCTCCAAGGTCCGGGACCATGGATTCTCGTTCCCAGTCGCGGCCGTGAGGCACTCGAGCGCTTTCGTGCGAGCGGTGTTCCGCTCCGGGATGTCGTCACACCTCAGCTTGGAGTCAAGACGGGGGCCGACGACGTGTTCGTGGGGAAGCTCATCGCTAAGCGAGGAGCTCTTGCCGTGGTGCGCTTCGGCTCAGAGGAAGTACCGATTGAGATTGGCGTCCTGCGCCCGATCGTCCGGGGTCGCGACGTCAAGCCGTTTCGCACCAGCGCGACGCGAGTGATCGTATGGGCCTGCGATCGCCGGGGTCGACCGTCCCCGTCACTTCCTCCTCGTGCCGCAGCGTATCTCGAACGGCATCGCGCCAGACTCGAACAACGCTCAGACTACCGCGGCGGGCCCCTGTGGACCGTGTTTCGGACCGGGTCGGCCCTTGCGCCCAACCGAATCATCTGGCCCGACATCGCACGGCGACCGTGTGCCGTGATGCTCGACGCCACCAACCAACACGATGCCCTTCCACTCAACAGCTGCTACATCGCTTCAGTGCGGACCCGCATGACCGCGCTGGCAATTACGGCAATCCTCAACTCCAGCTGGTTCGCGGCTCTTGCAGCCGTCATCGCAAGTGAGGCTCGAGGCGGGTACCGTCGCGTCAACGCGAGCGTCGTGGCACAGCTGCCGGTTCCGCGGACACAGCGTGGGCTGAGCGATCTGGCTGCAGTCACGGAGCGAGCCCAACGGAATGACGATATCTCACTCGACGACGTGGACGCCGCGGTTGCGGAGGCACTGGACCTCTCCCCAACCGTTCGGCACGAGCTCAAAGAACTGGGTTCGCTTCACCGCCGATGATCTCGTGGCCGTCCGCGAGCCAGGTGCCTGGAAACTGGACGGTCTCGAGCCCTGCAGTGCGAGCACCATTGCGCTCTGTCTCGCCGAGGCCACCATCGGCCCGACGGCCCATACGTGGACTCCTCCGGCTTGGCTACTGCCGCACCAGCGACCGGCCGCGCAGCGGATCGCCGGTACACTCCCGATCTTCGGCGGTGCGCTCTTGGCAGACGCGGTCGGACTCGGCAAGACATATGTCGCCTTGGCGGTCGGAACGCGGTACGCGCGGGTGGTCGCTGTCGTTCCGGCCGCACTCCGGGCGCAGTGGCGGCGCACTGCGGAGCGCCTCGGGCTCCAGATCGATGTCGTCTCGCACGAAGGGTTGAGCCGCGGACGGGACATCGCGGGCGCCGACCTGGTGATCGTGGACGAGGCACACCATTTTCGCAATCGAGGCACGCAGCGCTACGATCGCCTGGCCCGGGGGGCGGCTTCTGCTCATGTCCTCTTGGTGACGGCAACGCCCGTCGTCAACCGTGGTGCCGACCTCGTGGCCATCCTACGCCTCTTTCTGCCCGACCATGGTCTCGCTGCCGTCGGCGTCCGATCACTGGAGCAGACGGTTGCCAGTCGGGATTACATCATCCTTGCCGAGGGAGCCGCCGTCCTTACCGTGGCGCGGACCTCCGGGTCGCTGCCATCCGCAGGGCAGCGCCCGCCCCGCCCGGTCGATCTGGATCTCGGCAGGCCCCCTCCGCTTGGTGCCCGTCAACTCGTGTCCCTCCTCGCGCGCATCGATCGGCTCCGGTTCACCGGGTTCAGCGGGCCCGGAGCGGTATCGTTGCTTCGCGCCCATCTCCTCCACCGGCTCGCTTCATCCGTAGAAGCCCTGCGTCTCACGCTTCGACGCCATCTGGCCTATGCCGACCGCGCGGTGACAGCGGCCCAGTCGGGAATGCAACTCTCGCGGTCTACCTCCCGGCGGCTGTTCGGTGCCGGTGACGATCTCCAGCTCGTCATCCCGTTTGTCGCTCCGGCAGCAATCGACCACGATCTCGAAACGGCACTCGTGGCAGAGCGGGCACGCCTGCTCGACCTGCTGCAGTTCCTGCCGAAGCGCGGACACCGGAATCCAAAAGCCGTGCGCTTGGCTCAAGTGATTCACTCACGGAGCCAGCTTCGTGTGATCGTGTTCACTGCGGCCGTCAGCACCGCAATCGATCTTGCGTTTCGCTGGGGATGGAGACGAACGGCCGTGGTCGGCGCCGGACGGGCACGAATCGCCTCGGGACCGATCTCGGTGGACGACGCACTCGACCGCTTCGCACCAAACGCTCGCCACTCCCGACATCCTTCAAGGGCTGGCGACGTGATGACGCTCATAGCCACCGATCTCGTCTCCGAAGGACTCGATCTCCAAGATGCCGCCGTCGTGGTGCATTACGATCTACCCTGGACTCCGGTCCGACTCGCCCAGCGTGTGGGGCGTGTCGCCCGCCTGGGATCGACGCACCGTAACGCCCACGTTTTCTGGTTCCGACCACCTGCGCCACTGGAGCAGCGACTGCATATGGAGCGGCGAATCGCTATGAAGGCCGTCACCCAGATGGAGATTCTTGTACCCGAAACCAGTCGAGTGGGCACAGCCAGGAAGCTCAACACGCTATTGGAGCTCCGAGAGCACCTCTCACTGATGTGCGCGGAACACGCGCGCTCCGACGGCTCTGGAGGGCCACGATCGGACGACGCGGTCCGCATCGCGGTCGTCTGCGGTCCACCGATGCTCGCGGCCGCTGTTCGGTGGACATGGAATGGTCATTCCGTTCCGCAGCTCGTCGTGCTCGCGGGCCGGCCGCCACGGACCGTGCACGACGTCAGGTCGATCTTCAGGATCATCCGGCGCCTATTCGCGAACTCGGCCAGCCGTCGAGCGCCACCGGCAACGCTGATGCGGGCGCTGTGGCACACGTGTCGGGATCGACTGACCGAGTGGGGACAGGGTCCCACCGACTCGGCGACGCGTCGCCTGCAAAGGCGAGTGCTCGCTCGCGGTCTCGCAGCCAGCCGGCAGCACAATCTGCAGCTGCTGACCCCGCTCGACGATGTGCTGGACCACCTGGGATCGGGCCAACCGACCGGAATGGAACGGGAGTTGGACCGGATTCTCGACGCCAAACCCTCGCCCGGCTCGCTAGCGGCATGGTGCGGTCGGTGTCGACCTCGTGTCGGGCCCGCCGATGTTCAGTTCGATGGCATTCTCGTCGGGGACGGCACCATAGGCGAGCTTCCGGGGGAAGCTTTCGAAAACCTCCACAGCGCGCAACATTCGATACACTGACGGACGTACAGACACGGGAGATGCCCTTGCCTCGAATCGGTCTCATACCGGTAGCACACCGACCGCCGCTGTCCGCGAGATTCTGGCTCTATACGGTCGCAGCGTACCTCATGCCGGTTCTCGTGCAGATCGCCCTGCCGGAGGATCCCGGACTGAGCGACGAGCTGGTGTGGTTGGTGACACTGGTGCCGGCGTTTCTGTTGTCACTCCACTATGGTCTTCGCGGTGCGGTGGCATCGTTGATCGGGGGAACGCTGCTGTTCATCATCGTCCAGATGATCATCGCGTTCAACTTCACTCCAGACGATTGGCGGATCACCGTCCCCATCTACATCGCCTACGGGAGTCTCTCGATCAGTGTCGGATGGCTGTCCGAACAACTGCACGAGTATTACGGACGCGTGGTCAAGGCGGAGCGCGTGGCGGCAATCGGCCAACTCGCCGTGGCGGTTCGGCACGAGATCAACAACGCGCTCACCGCAGTCGTCACCGAAAGTGAGTTGCTCGCAAGCGACCCGAAGCTCGACAAGGAGCAGCAGGCGTCTGCCGCATCGATTCAGCGCGGGGCGTTGCGCATTGCGGAGCACATCCGCAAGATCACCACGCTCACGGACGATGTACCCGTCACGATGCACCCGGGCGGCCTGGAGATGATCGACCTGAGCCGAACCGGGAACAGGCAGGAAGGTGACGCCAGCTGAGAGCGGCTAGGTGTTGGAGTCGTCGTCCTCGAGTTCCGACTCGTCGTAGTAATCCAGCTTGTGCAGAGGCATCACCACGCTCGACAGCACGTTCAAGATGTGCGCGGCGATACGCTTGTAGTATCGGGCGCCCAAGACCGTTGCCGTCGTGAGGCTTGCCGCGTAGTCGCTGCGCGAAATCCGCTCGACCAGCATATCACATCGATGCGTCAGGTCGCGACCTTGGCGAATCAAGACGAGCGCACGCTCGCGATCTGATGCCTCGAACACTGCGGAGGTGGCCGCAAACGCCGTTTCCACTCCCGACCGGATCTCTCGTAGCTCCGCGATAGTGGCGTCGTCCGGCAGCGCTCCATCGTAGTACTCGGGCGCCTCGGCGAGGTTCTTCGCGTAGTCGCCGATCCGCTCGACGTCCTTCACCAGACTGACGAGCAAGAGGCAATAGGGCAGTGATGCCCTGTTCCCGGTGATCGAGAGGTGTGCGATCACCTGTTTGCGGATCGCCCGCTCGAGCTTGTTGACTTGCACATCCCGCTTGAAGAGCGCGGTTCGCTCCTCCGGTGTCGCATCCATCCGGAAGAAGATCTCGCCGGCCTGGATCGTCATCTGTTGTGTCAGGCTCAGCATTGCCCCGAAGTTCTGGCCCATTTCGGCCAGGGGCTCGTTGGAGCGGAAGATGCTGAGCAGTTCGCGAAGCATGGCGGCCTCCGCAGCTATCCCAGGTAGTGGTTTACGACCGCGAAGAGCGCGGGCAGCAGATAGAACAACACGGTGACGTACACGAGTGCCCAGACACGCGAGCGGACCGCCACCCGGGCGAGCCACGTGGCGGCCAGGAGTGGCAGATTCCGGACGGCTCTGATCGGGAAAATGACCAGTGTCGCGCTGACGTTGAAGAGGAGATGCACCAGTGCGATGACGATACCCGCCTCCGCGTGCTCACCGGTCACCGCGAGTGCGGCCATCAGGGCCGTGATCGTCGTGCCGATGTTGGCGCCGATCGTAATCGGAAACGCCTGATGCAGGGTCAGCAACCCGGCTCCGGCCAACGGGACGAGGAGGGACGTGGTGATGGAGCTTGATTGAACCAGCGCCGTCACGAACACACCCACCAGCATCGCATACAGCGCGGAGCGGTGCAGACCGCGCGATACGATGACCTCCACACGACTGTGCATCGCCTCTCGCAGCAGCCGCACCAAGAGCATCAACGCCGTGAAGATCAGCATGATGCTCAACGCGATGAGTGCTACGGCCGCGAGACGATCCGACCCAAAGACCGCGCCGAGGCCATCCGTGATCGGCTCCAGGATGGCCTCGGCGCGGTCTTTGGGTC
>JAOTWK010000257.1 GCA_029862935.1 Gemmatimonadota bacterium
AGCACGATCCAGGTCCAACTGCACGCTCACCGGGCTCACCGGTGATGACGTCCATCGAACCAGCAGCGTGGCGTGGCCCCTCTCCATGTGCTGACGGAGGCGCTCGCGCAGATCGGCCTCCAGCCGTTGCAGCTCCGACGGCAGCCGGCACTGCACGCTGAAGTGCCGGTGGTTGACCGTACGCAGCTCCAGCATGACCCGTCCACCCGCGAACGGGCCCTCTGCCGTCCCGAAACCGGTCATCGATCTGGGCACGGATTCTCCCCTCTCGTCGGCGTGCGACCGGCACCGGCGTCCTGCGGCCCGTCACCGCAACGAAGCTGAGTCAATTCCCGAATGTCCATGACACCCCGAAATACTGCGCATTCCCTGGATAGGCGAGACCCGGGACGTATTCCGCGTCCGTGAGGCGCGCATTCCTGAGGGCCCAAAACGCGGTGAAGTCCACCAACTGGAACTCAATCTGGGTCTCCCAGAAGGTCGCTTCGGGGAGTGCGATCACGCTGCCGTCCGCGCGGGCACCCGCCGTCCCGGCCCCCCAAGTCTCGATTGCCACCTGCGCTTTGAGATCGAATGCGCCGGAGCGGAATGTCTTCCAGAACTTGGACCGCCAGGTGAGAGCTGCGCGCACGTGCTGCGGCGGTTGCAGCCCGGCCGGCGCCCCCGAGAGGGGATCGGAGTACCATCCCGAAAGCGTCAGCGCCTTCCAGGGCCGGAGCGTCGCCTCGACTCTCAGGTACGTTGTCTCGCCCGCCGCGCCCAGGGACGGGACGATCGGGAGGTCGGCATAGGGAAGCGGTTGGAACGCGTCCTGCCTGGCAAGCGTCACCGTTCCCGACAGCCAGCGGGTGTCGAGACCGGCCCGGGCGGCGAGATCGCGAGTCGGGACGACCGAATCGTCGACGAGCGCCGGCGCCTGCACCGCCTCTCTGAGGGTCGCTTCGCCCGCCAGCGTGACCGGACCGACATACACGCCGACCGCTCCGCGCACCCACTGCGAATGCCGGTCCCCCCGATGCCGCCGATAGCCTCCATCGGCGGCCAGCACGATGCCCCGGACCGGCACCCAGCCCATCCGTCCCTCCAGGCCGAGCGGGGTCCGGGCGTCGGCCAGTCGTCCCACGGCATCCACTGTCCAGCTGGGACGCCTATACCGCACGCCTAAGTGCGCCTGCCGGACTCCGTGGTCGCTCAGTGCCGCACCGGAGTCGGCCGACCACACGCTCGAGGCCAGTCCCGTTTCCACTCTGAGGCCCAGGCCGTCGGGACGGGTCGCTGCCGAGAGGGTGATCAGCATGTCGGTACGGACACCGTCGCGCGCGGGTACGGACGTTCCAACCCCGGCGGGCAGGCCATCGCGATCCACATCCTGGCGTCGGATCTGGTAGCTCGCTCCCACGCGACCGTCGGGCTGCCATGATACTCGAGCCCACACGTCGAAAAGGTCCGCTCCGGCGGCCCCGCTGGGGCCATCGGTGCCGGCATAGTTGGCGGCCAAATCGAGCCCGATTCCCGTAGCCGTGCGCTTCTGGAACAGCGCCGCATATTGGGCCGACTTGAAGGCACCCGATTGCACATGGATCTTCGAGCGCACAACGGGCGTCTCGTGTCGCTCCGTCACCAGGTACGCTCGCAGCATGCCGGGAAGCACTTCGATGTCGACGCGACGGAAATAAGTCAACGGGAAATCGCCAGGGTCGACGAACGCGGTGTCGCCCCCAAGCGGCTCCCAGCGCATGCCATCCCAGAACACCTCTAGCGCCGCGCCACCGCGTCCGCCGTACTGCACGTACTCCGGCTGTCCAATGAACCCTGCGCGAGCCACGTAGACGCCTGGGATGCGGGCCAGCAGGTCGGCGAGGGTGAGTGCACCGGCCCACAGGAGGGAGTCACGCGTGAACGTGTAGCGACTTCCGGGCGGCAGGGGTCCTGGGGGAACTTCCGGTTGGAACATCGGGAGCGTGCGCCCGTGCGCGAACGGGTCTAGCGGGATTTGGGAGTCGGGTGCCGCTCCAGGGAGGCTATCCGCGCGCACCCGCGTCGTGTCCTGCCCTGCCGCGGTCGGCGCCGCAACGAGCGTAATGACGGCGACCGCCGCCGCGACCCGCCCGGCGGCGGTCACCCCCCTGCGCGCCCCAACACCAGCTCGGTGAAGAGCCGAACGCCCACCCCGGTAGGGCCCTTCGCCAGATCAGGTCGGTCGGCCTCGGTCCACGCGGTGCCGGCGATATCGAGATGCGCCCACGGGAACTGATCGACAAACTCGCGCAAGAACCATCCGGCGGTGATGGTACCGGCCGGCCGACCGCCGACGTTCTTGACGTCGGCAAAGTCCGACTTGATCTGCTCCCGGTACTCGTCCCACAGCGGAAGCGGCCAACACCGCTCGCCCGCCAGATCGCCCGCCTGCCGAACCTCGTCGACGAGCTGGTCGTCGTTCCCCATGAGGCCGGTCGCGTGGTGCCCGAGCGCGATCACTACCGACCCGGTCAGTGTCGCCGCATCGACGACGCAGGCCGGCTTGAACTTCCGGGCGTAGGACAGCGCATCACTGAGCAGGAGCCGTCCTTCGGCGTCGGTGTTGACGATCTCGATGGTCTTGCCGAGGTGGCCGCGTACGATATCGCCGGGCTTGATGGCGGTCCCGGAGGGGAGGTTTTCAGACGCCGGAATGATGCCGACCACATTGATCTTCGGCTTGAGGTGACCCAGCGTCTCGAACATGCCGAGCACGGCGGCGGCGCCCGACATGTCGTACTTCATCTCCTCCATTTTTTCCGGAGGCTTGAGGGAAATCCCGCCGGCGTCGAAGGTGACCCCCTTTCCAACGAAGCAGAGCGGCGCGCTCCGGGCGCCGGCCCCGCGATACTCCAGGGTGATGAGCTGCGGGTCCTGCGCCGTGCCCTGCGCCACCGCGAGCAGCGCCCCCAACTCTCCCTTGGCTATTTCCTCCCTGCCCAGAACCGTCACCCGATAGCCGTAGGCCTTGCCCAGTTTGCGCGCGATACCTGTCAGGTAGCGCGGGGTGCACACGTTCCCCGGGAGTGCTTGGAGATTGCGTGCCAGGACATGCCCGTCGGCGATGGCCGCCCCGATCCGTCGGCCCCGGTCCAGATCCGCCCGTTCCTCCCGGCCCGCTACGATCTCGACGCTGCCGAGTCTCGGCGAATCGCCTTTCGCCTTGAGCGCGTCAAACCGCCAGGCCCCCTGGGCGATGCCCTCGACGACGACTTGGCCCACGGTCTGCTGGGCCACCCCGCCACGCGCCTCGGGAATCACGTGGAAGGCCATGGCCTCCACGCGCATGCCGAGTGCGCGCTTCGCCGCCACAGCCGCCGCGCGCCGGATAGCTCCCCGCGTGATTTCTCCACGGGCGCCCATGCCCACCAGCAGCACCCGCGTGGGCCGCTTGGCGGGATAGAGCGTCGCGACCTGGTCGCGCGCACCCCCAAAGTCCCCACTCGCCAAGAGACGGCCGATGGCCCCGCCCGTGTGTGAATCCAGGGACAACAGGGAGGTCGGGACCTTACGCGACGCCAGCTCGTCGACGGCAACGGCGAGCAGTGGTAGACTCACGCGCTCGAGTGGAACGACTTTGACCGAGGAATTCACGTGCTGTACCGGAGTTGACGTGGTTGCGGGTCGGAAACCGTGGACGGAGCGGCATCGAAGCCGCAAGGCGGCCTGAAGGTTAGCCGAAGCCCGAAACGACGGCAAGTTGCGGCTTTTGGGCTGCGAAGCCTCTTGAGCCGGTTGCCTCAAGCGGTAGCTTACTGTCCACAGTCCCGCGCGCGAACACTCTCCACAATCGAGGATTCCCATGCTGCGGTTGTCGTGGGTCGCTGTCCTGCTGCCGGTCGTCTTGATGCCAGCCACCGTGCTGGCGCAGGTCCCTGAACGCTATGGTTTTTGGTTCGGGGGCGGTGCGGCTGTGACGCTGGGCAATGTCCGTATTGGGGACGACGCCACCGCGATCATCGACGCACGCAAACCCGGTCCTTCGGCATTCCTGAGCATCGGCGGCACGCTCAGCCGAACCGTGTTGCTCGGCGTAGACGTGGCCGGGTGGACGCGGAGCGGAAGTGACACGACTCGAACCTTCGGCATGATCACCTTCGGTGCCACCCTCTTCCCGGTCCGGCAGTTCCCTCTGTACCTGAAGGGCGGGTTCGGTGTCGGCACCTACCAAGAAACGGCTGGCACCGATCGCTACGATGCCAACGGATTCGGCATGCATTTCGGGGTCGGAGCCGAGTTCCGCGTAGCACCGACCCTCCACGTCGGACCCTACGTGCAGTACGCGTTCTCGAGGGAAAATGTGAAGCGAAATCAGCTGACGATCTTCTCTCAGCTCGACATCGACCTGCTGAGTGCGGGAGTGGGAGTGCGGTGGCACCGCTCCCGGTGACGCCGTCGCAGACGGTCCGGCACGGTCAGAGGTGCACTCGGCCCTTCGTCACCTCCCAGTTCTCCCAGAATCGGATGTAGTAGTAGCGCGACCGATCCTGTGGCACACGCCACCACGGATGCTCCGCGTCGTCGATCGGTCGTAGCACGGTCGCCTCGGCCACCGAAGTGCGCTTGCCGCAGAACGGGCAGAGTATCGACTCGACGTCGGGCGCGACCCACCAGATGTACGGCGCCTTGGCGGCCTCCACCCACTCGGCGCAGCCGTGCACGGTAGGGACGTGCTGGATGGGCGACCCGCCGACCATCTGGGTGAAGCCGCAGAACCGGCACTGGCGATAGCGTCGTTCGGTCGGATCGATACGGGGTCCGTAGAATCCGGTCCGCTTACAGTCCGGGCACGGTTGCGGGTCGCGACCTTCCCCGAACGCCTCGAAACACTCATTGTCCCAGTCGTCCATCGTGTACGCCGCGTGGCCCCCGGAATCCAGCTGCTCGGAGCTCTGTGGCTGCACGCGACGTTTGCCCTCCCGGGACCAACTCGTTCTCGATCGTAGGGGACTCATGGCATCTGTCGATCCGGCCTGTCGAGTCCTGGATCATATCGAGCCACCCCACCCGCTGCTGTGCCTTCCCGCACAGAATGTATTTCAAAACCGCGTGGAGGCCAGCCGGCGCCACAGGTGGCGCATCGGGCCCATCGCCGGCGCCCCCTGTCGGCGTCTCGCGCTTATCTGCCCTGCGCCGACCTGTTACAATTCGCGTCATCGACAGCCGCCCACGGCGTCGCAGCGCATATCCCGGACTTCGACGAGATGCAGCGAACAGACAAGATGCCGAATAGGACTGGGCGCCTCATCGCCCTCGTGGTCTCCCTAGTGGTGCTCGGGACCGCCCTCATCTTGGGCAGCCGAGCCCTGGTGCAGTCGGAGTGCGAGTTGTGTGTGACGTTCAGGGGGGTCACCACCTGCCGCCGCGGGTCCGGATCCGACCAGGGGGAGGCGATTCAGGCCGCCCAGAAGGCCGCGTGCGCCGTGATGGCCGGGGGCATGAACGAGAGCATCGCCTGCGACAACACGCCGCCCACCAACGTGCAGTGCACCGGCACCTGACGACGGAACGGGTCCCATGAGCGCCTTCCTGCAACG
>JAOTWK010000016.1 GCA_029862935.1 Gemmatimonadota bacterium
TGTGCAGGAGATCCGGGAGGCTGACAGAACGGTGTGAACGGGCCACGAGGAGTGGAGCGGCTGCGCGGACAATGGCTCCATGCTCACGGTCAGCGATGGCTCGCTCCAGGGAATGCAGTCCGAGCATGGCAAGGCCGTGGTCCGGCAGAAAGAGACGGAGCAGGGAAACCAGGTCTTTCGGGCTGTTGACCACGGGTGTGGCACTGACGAGCAGGATGTGCGCGTTTCGTGCATCCCGGGCGAGCCGGTTGTATCGCCGTGTGAGTGGATTGCGAAAACGGTGCGCCTCATCCACGATCAGGAGGCCTGTCGGTGCAATCCGCCGACCCCGACTCATCGCCTCGTGACTGACCACGGGAAGCCGAATCCCGCAGGACCGTGCGGTTCGTGACCATTGCGCCGTAAGTGTTGCGGGGACGACGGCGATGGCTCGTCGGTAGCGGGTGGCGAGCGCGAGCGAGACATACGTCTTGCCGAGGCCGACCGCGTCGGCAAGCAAGGCGCCGCGGAAACCGACCAGCGCTCCCGCGAGTCGGCGCGCTGCTCCGACCTGATGGGGATAGAGCCAGTCAGGCGGATTCCAGTCGTCGACGGACGGTCCCTGGGCCGCCCTGCGCAGAATCGGCAAGAGAACCTCCGCGTCTGCGAGCGTCGCCCCCTCCATCTTGAGGTGTAACGGCTCACGTACGATGCGAAGCGCCTCAGCCGTAATGGTGGGCCAGCGATCGTAACCGGTCACGAACCGATGCTGAGAGATCCAGCGCGTCTGCGACCGCGTCGTCGAGATCCGATTGACTGACATGTTCGCCTCGATGTGCCCTATCGCTCAGCGCACTGAGGGCGCGTTGCCCGGCCCCGGTCGTGGGAATTGGGATGGTTGCAGCGACACGTGCGTTGATGCGTCGATATCCGCCGCGTGCTTCATCAGCGGTCGCGTACACGAGCGCCGAAACCCAGGTGGAGTTGAGGACGGCGGCTGCCGTCAAGGCGAGTTCCCTGTGCGCGAACGGCGCTACGTAGCAGGTGTTGAGGGGAATTGCGTCAGCGGCCCCACAAGATTCCAAAACAGCTCCCACTGCGCGCCGTGCGATATCGGGCCAGACGAGTCGAACCGGCGCGAGGGCCGCACGGACCCTGAACACGGTCCACAGTGGTCCTCGGCGATAGTCCGCGCGAGCGACGAGACGCTTGCGGTGCTTCGCGAAATACTGAGAGGCCCGCGGAGGTAGCTCCGCACACACCTTGCCAGCGCCATCGTATCCCCAGAGCACGACCTGTGGGCATGACGCGCTGAAGCGTCTGAGGTCACGCCCGCGCACTACCGGACGAACCAGCTTCCGTTCGATTTCCGTCTCGCCGTTGGCGAACCGGAGTCGAATGTGCTCGTCGTCGTGCGACACTGCCGCCCCGACGAACAGTCCATCGGCGCCCGTCTTGACGCCCAACGCGGGCGTGGCAATCTCGTTGAGGGCCGTGCCGGCTGACATGAAAGTCTCGAGGGCTCGCCGAGTCGCGTCCGGCACGAGGACCCAGGGACCCGTAATGCCAAGCGCCGCCTGTGAGATGGATTCGTGGGGCCCCGGGCCAAGGTGAACTGAGTGTCGCGGGGGTGCCACCGACTTTCGTACGACCATTGCGAGCGGGTACGTTGTGGCGCCAAACCTAGCGGCTTCGTAGTCCGGCACACGATAGATGTTGGTGATGGTGGTCTCACGGACCAAATGGTGTCGCATCGTCTGGCCGTAGCCGGCGGACGCAAGCTTACTGGGGAGCAAGAAGCCAACCGCGCCACGCTCAGCTGTGAGCTCGAGTGCCCGTTGGAGGAACGCCACTGCCAGGTCTGGCAGATGGCCGTAACCGCGCGTGTCGCTTGCGCGCCACCACGAGAACCTCGCCCGGAGGGTTTGTCGCTCGTCGGGGGACAATCGCTCAGCGCGAACCCATGGCGGGTTACCGAGTACCGCGTGAAACCCACCTTCGGCCATGACGTCAGGTACGTGCACATCGAATGAGAAGAACGGCACAGTGCCATTCCGGGCTGATCGCAGCGCCCGCTTCAGGACGGTGCGGTTCTGACGCAGAGACTGGTACAGCGCACGCTGTGTCGGTGTCAGGCCGGACTGCACGCCGAAGAGATCTCGGCCCAAGGCGACCGACCGTAACTCGGCCAGCCGTCTGTTGGCTGACTGCAGCACGCGCTCCAGTACCGTGACTGCGAGACGGCGCTCGGCGCGGTGAAGCAATGCGAGCTCACGGCGCGTGGCTAGGCTGCGCGCCTCGAAGATACGGTGGCGGGCTCGTCGTACTGCGCGTGTTGCCCGGACGACGCTCCCGTCCAACGCAGGGAGGAGCAGCCGCGATGTCGAGACAGGGTCCAGCAGGCTGTTCCCCTGTCGCACGACCCCATCGAGGTTCGGTAGCGGCGTGATGCGGGCAATGTCGGTCGTCGGGTCGTCGGCAACGACTGCGAGCCAAAGCCTGAGTTCGGCAAGCCGAACCGCGACGGGGTTCACGTCGATGCCGAAGAGGTTCTCTTTGAGGATCTCACGCCGCATCGTGGGTGCATCTATCGGCTCGCCGGGCTCGACGAGCGATGCGTTCATGACGGTGAGCGATTCGAGCGCGCCAAGCAGAAAGGCACCGGAGCCGACAGCGGGATCGAGAACCTTGAGCCGACGGACCGTTTCCCGCACGTGGGCGCGCCTGGTGTCTTGAACGCCGCGACCGGCGACGAGCCGCTCAGCAACGGCTCGCGGGAGCTGGCCGACTCCTTCGAGCGCAGCGCGCAACGTCGTGTCGACGAGCACCCGGACGACACTCTCCGGCGTGTAGAAGGTTCCGGTGTGAGCGCGTTCGTCGCCGTCCATGAGCCGCTCGAAGACACGCCCCAGCATGTCGGGTGCAATGGCATCCACGGCCCGGGATTCGCGGACGCAGAAGGTGAAGCCGTCGAAGAGCCGTTCGAAGGCAGTCCGCCACAGCTCATTGGAAAAGTGAACGCGACCCATGCGTCGTTCGACAGGGTGAGGCTCGAACAAGCCACCGTTGAGATACGGAATGCGGGGATCGCTGTTGCCGGTGCGCGAGCGATGGGCACAGTTGAGCGTACCGAAGAACAACGGATCGAGTGCGCTGCGATGGAAGTGTCCATTGTCGGCGAGCGTCCTATCGAGCAGCGATCGCAGATAGTCGGGGGTCTCTGCCAACCACCCCTTTGCCTGGACGAAGTAGAGAAACAGGACGCGGGTGAGGGCAAGTAGCGTGAGCATGCGCCGGTCGTCGAGGCTGCGACGTCGATCGACAGAAGCCGCCATGCGCTCGAGTGTCATGCGGAACTCGGTAAAGAAGCGTTCGCCAGCCGGCTCTGCAGAGAGCACCTCGATGATTGTGAGCATATGGGCCAATGCATTGGCCGTCGGCGAAGGTCGCAGGCGTTCGAGCTGGGCGAGCGCGAAGGACGATGGATGCGTGAGAGATATCGGTAGGACTCGTGTGCAACCGGCTGTGCCAAGACGGGGCGCGGCGAGCGCGAGCGTCTCGTCTGAAATCGCGACGGCCATCGCGCGGTCGCCGACGCGAGCCAGTCGACGGGCCAGGGATCGAGCGCCATCGATTGGCGCACGACTCTCGACGCACACCACACGGAACCCCCGCCAGCGAGCTACGACGTTCCCGCCGTTGGCAAGAGTTCCGGTCGACAGTTCGTATCCCAGATGGCGCAGCAGGTGGGTGGGGTTCTTGGAGGCTTGGGCTTGGAGCAAGATGTCGGGCAGCATGGACCGGCCTGGTGGCGACCGATCCACAGTGAAACCCGCGGAAGGCGACGACTACATCAAAACCGTGCTTGCTGAACCAGATCGTTGCCGTTGAAGGTGTTCAGGCGTCCAACAGGGCCCGTGCCTGCTCGAGCGCGATGTCTCGAGCGATCGGCGGCGGCCAGGTGCCCTGACGCAACTGGAGCGTAATCATGGCGCGCTCGTTGTTGATGCGGCGGAGCGTCGCTCGGTCGATCACGCGCGTTCGCACCGCTGCCGCGAGCTCGTCCTCATCCAGCCACCGCGGGTTGCCGTCGACGGGTTGCCAGAGATCGAGAAACAAGTCGTTGCCGATCCAGTGGTCATCGGCAATGAGGGGAGGGAGGCAGAGGTTGGTATACCAGCCTGTCATAGACTCGTCGCGCAAGTGGAATCGGCCGATGTCGTACCACCGCTCAGGGAACACGTACCAGAGGATTGGCGCCTCGGAGTCCTGGATCGTGACATCATGGACCGTGACCGTCTTGCCGCGGTACAGCTCGAGGAGCAAGACCTTGACGTCGGGGCGGTCGATGACCAGGCGCTCTTCGTAGAAGGTGGAGGGCTTTCCTGGCCGCCGATACTCGTAGGTAATTGGTCGGGTCATCTCCGCAATCGGCAGGAGAGCTGTTTCGTTGGCAGGGACGACGAACACGAGCTGCGCGTCGTTGCTATATTCCCGCCTATGCGTAATCTAGTCGAAATATACCGATGCCAACGCCGAATCCTCACGGTTGGCGTGACGCTCCTTGCCGTACCGATCTTGAGCAGCTGCGGACCCAATCCCGAGACGCTGGAAGAGCTGCGGACGGCCGTGGAACAGCGTATCGTGGAAAGTGACGCGGAAACAGTTGGGTTCTATTTCCGAAGCCTTCGAACGGGGGACACGCTGTTCTTCGATGTGGATTCTCGCATGCATGCCGCCAGCATGATGAAGGTCCCGGTGATGATCCAGTTGTATCGCGATCACGAAGCTGGCAGGATCAATCTGGACGACAGCATACCAATCACCAACACGTTTCGATCGGTCGTCGATGGTTCGACGTATGAACTGAGTGCCACAGACGACAGCGACAGTACGCTCTACAACCGCATCGGGCAGTCGGAATCGATTCGCTTGCTGATGGAGCGCATGATCACGGTCTCGAGCAATCTTGCAACCAACATCTTGATAGATCTGGTTGATGCAGAGCGGGTGCAAGCATCGATGGAGGACCTCGGCGCCGACTCGATCAACGTGGTGCGTGGCGTCGAAGACACGAAGGCATACGATGCGGGTCTCAGCAATACAACTACGGCGCGGGCAATGGGTGCGGTCTTCGAGGCTATCGTGGGCGGTCGTGCCGCCTCCCAGCCCGCATGCCACGAGATGGTTGAAGTGCTTTCTCGACAGCAGCTCAATGAGGGTATTCCCGCTGGTGTGCCGAGGCGAATACGGGTAGCGCACAAGACCGGCTCGATTACGGAGATTCAACACGACGGGGGGATCGTCTACGAGCGAGATGATCCTGTGTATCTGCTCGTCATCATGGTTCAGGGCATCGCTGACGAAGAGGCGGCCCACGAGCTCATCGCGAACCTGTCGCGGACCGTCTGGCGGTTTGCGTCGCGCGAGCCCGACAGCCCGGTCGAGGAGTGACCGCGCCTACCCCTCTTCTCCTTCGTGCCGACCACCCAGATGCTTAGCGAGAAAGGCTTCGGTCGCGGCGTAGAACGCGAGCCGGTTCTCCGGTTTCGCGAATCCGTGGCCCTCGTCAGGGAAGAGCATGTATTCGTGGTCGATGTGCTTGTCCCGCATCACGGCCACGATCTGCTCTGACTCCGACTGCTTCACCCGAGGATCGTTGGCACCTTGCGCGATCAGCAACGGGATCGCGATCCGGTCGACGTGGGTGAGCGGGGAACGCTCTGTCAGAAACGCTGCCTCGGTTTCGGGATTTCCCACCCGTTCGTGCAGCATGGCGAGATACGACGACCAATACGGTGGGATCGTCTCGATGAACGTGATGAGATTGCTGGGACCCACGATGTCGACCGCACAACAAAAGAGATCTGGAGTCAAGGTCGCGCCAACCAGCGCGGCATAGCCACCATAGGAGCCGCCATACACGGCAATCCGCTCCGGATCGGCCACACCGCTGTCCACCACCCAGCGCACGGCATCGACGAGATCGTCGTGCATCTTGCCGCCCCACTCCTTGTTGCCGGCGTTCAGAAACCGCTTTCCATATCCAGTGGAGCCACGGAAGTTGATCTGGAGGCACGCATAACCGCGGTTGGCGAACCATTGCGCCTCGGGATCGTATCCCCACGAATCGCGGTGCCAGGGACCACCATGGACGTCGAGCACGAGCGGGAGCTGTCGGTCTTCCACGCCGACCGGGATCGTGAGGTAGCCGTGTAGGGCGAGACCGTCACGAGACTCGAACTGGATTGGCCGCATCGGGGCCAGCCTGTACCGCGCGAGGTCCGGGCGGGTGTGAAACAGCAGACGGCCCCGACGGGCCGCACGGTCGTACATCCAATACGACACCGGTGCGTCGTCCTCGATGAACTCGACGATCCAGATGGAATCGTCGTGCGTGCGACTGTGCAGGTCGAAGTCTCCGCCGTCGAGCTCTCGAATCGTCGCGATGTCCCGTTCCACGGAGGGGTCGAGCACCTCCCACTCCCGTCGCGCCCGGGTGAACGCTACGAGCTGGATCTTACGGGTGTCCGGATGCACGACGGCGCCGCTCACATCGTAGGTGGGATCTTCCGCGATGACGTGGAGCTCCCCACTCGACATGTCGACTCGAACCAGACGCGCCGTGTTGGTTCCGCGCGAATCGGCCAGGTAGAGCGACGATCCGTCGAGCGTGAACCCCAGAGGCCAGCTGCTCAACGCATCCTCGGCGCTCCAAGAGATGAATGGGCGCCAGTCGTCCTCGGCAGCATCCCGCACGAGCAGGTCGGAGCCGCCGTCGGGCTTGGAGGTGAGCGCTCCGCGTACCACGAAATCCACGTCGGCGACCCAGCCCAGGACTCCACCCGGGTTCTTGGCGACGAGCGTCAGCGTATTGGTCGTAAGATCGAGATGGTACACGTCGTGGAGTCGCTCATCTTCCTTGTTCATGCCGATGAGCAACTCCGTGGGATGTCGCTTGTCGCTACCCACCACCTGGACCTGCACCTTGTCGAATGGCGTCAAGTCGTCTACGACGTCGTCGGCGAGCCGCACCTTGTAGAGCCGCCAATTCTCATCTCCGCCGGCGTCCTGCAGGTAGAGGAGATGCGCTCCGTCGTGCGCCCAGAAGTAGACGCGCACCCCCCGGTCCGTGTCTCGAGTGACCGGTCGGAAATCGTCGCCATCAATTGGGCCAACCCACACGTTGAGCACGCCCTCGAGTGGAGCGAGGTAGGCGAGCCTCGTTCCGTCGGGCGAGACCTGCGGATCGGCCCTTTCGGGATTGCCGAACAGGACCGTGCGGGGAATCAACGTGGGGAGCATCTACGCCGCCTTGGCGCGCATGTGCGGGTAGAGGTTCGTTTCACCCTCGCTCTTGGCGACGATGACGGCGCCGACGCTGTCACTGAAGATGTTGATCATCGTTCGGAACATGTCGATGGGTCGGTCGACGGCCAGCATGGTGCCGATGATGAGGCCGACCTGCGCATCCGAGAACCCGATGGCCTGGGTCACGATGAAGATGACGACCACTCCTGCTGCTGGAATCCCGGCAGCCCCAACGGCGGACAGGAGAGCGGTCAGCACAATCAGGAATTGCTGAGACAGGTCGAGCTGCATGCCCAACACCTGGCTGATGAAGATGACGCCGGCGCATTCGTAAAGCGCAGTGCCGTTCATGTTCACCGTCGCTCCCATGGGCAGCACGAAACTCGAAATCGTATTCGAGATCCCAGCTTTGTTTTCAACGTCGCTCATCGTTACCGGGAGCGTCGCGTTCGACGAGCAGGTCGAGAACGCCGTCACCATCGCAGCGCTCATCGCTCGAAAGTGGTAGATCGGGTTGATGCCTGTCCCGAGATAAAACAGCAACGGCAGCACGATCAGCAGGTGAATCAAGAACCCGGTGATGATCGTGACCATGTAGAGACTGAGGGTGATGAACAGGTCGATGCCGGCGGAAGCAACCACATCGACGATCAAACCGAAGACCCCGAACGGTGCGAAGGCGATCACGACCTGCGTGATCTTCATCATCGCCGCAAAGAACGAGTCGAAGAAGCTCCGCATCGCGTCACGGTTCTTGGTATCGATCCTCGTGATCGCGAATCCAAGGAAGATCGAGAAGAAGATGATGCCCAGCATATGGCCCGACGACATCGCCTCGATCGGATTGAGCGGGATCATGTCGATGAGGATCTGCCCGGGAGAGCGCGGCGTGACGATGGTAGAGGGGTCGAAGTCTTCGCCGACTGGGATGTTGGCTCCCACGCCTGGCCTGAATGCGTTCGTGACGGTAATGCCGATCAGAATGGCCAGCAGGCTAGAGACGAAGTAGTAGGAAAAGGTCTTGAGACCCAGGCGGCCGATGCTCTTTCCATCCCCCACGCTCGCGACACCACTCACAATCGAGCTGAAGATCAGGGGAACGATGACCATGCGCAGGAGGTGAATGAAGATCGTCCCGAGTGACACGATGAGGCCGAAGAGCCAGCCCGTCGGCGCAGCGTCGTACACGACCTGAAACACGACGCCGACAATTGCCCCCAGCACCATCGCGATCAGGATCTGCCAGTGGAGTGCCAACTTCATGTCACCTCCAAGATCGGGTCGGTCCCCGCAAGGGGCGCTCGTGGCCCGTTTCCTCCATGCGTCTCACAAGTGCCGAGTCCTCAGGAACGCAACGGACAGAAGAATCTAGCCACGGTGCACCGACTCGGCGGCATCGGGCCTCCGGCGCCCCGATCGGTGTGTCAGCGTGCAGCGCGGCGCCGAAAGTACACCCAATAGGCCAACCCGTTGATCGCGATCACGGAGACGCCGAGTCCGATTTGGATCGAGGGCGTGAGCGCTCCCGGATAGACGATCGGGATGATGTAGTGCTCGACGAACCCGCTCTCGTAGCCGGCCTGACCTGCCTGACGACGAAGGGCGACCTCCCACGGGGTGAGCGGGCAGATCCATCCCATCAATTCCACGATGGCACCCCAGAGCGCACACGGGACGTGCACCCAGGCGAGCCAGCGCCAGCGCCATGCCAGAAAACCACCGACGATGACGAAGACGATGAACGCCAGGTGAGACACGACGAGTGCGTCAGCGCCGATACGGAAGAGCATCAGGCGAAGCTCAATCCGAGTGGCTCGTCGCGATTCTCGGCTCTGTCTGACCCTCGAATCGATTGACCAGCACGGTCGCCGTGAGGGTGCCCGTCACGTTGGTCGCCGTCCGCGCCATGTCGGGAATGCGGTCGACACCGAGCAAGACGGCCATGCCGTCCAGCGGAATACCAAGCGTTCCCAATGCCGGTGCCAAGCTCACCACACTTCCCCCGGGGATACTGGGAACCGTGAACGAGACGATCATGGTTGCGAGGACGGCGCCGCCAATGCCGGCGAGCGGGAGGGGTACGCTGTAGAGCCAGGCGAGGAAGACGACACAAGCACCCTGGAACAGCGCGGCGCCCGCCCTCCCGATTCCGGCACCGAGCGAAATGACGAATCCGGCGACTGCCGGCGACGCGTTGTACGCCTCGTCCGCCGCCTCCAGCATGGCAGGAACCGTAGCCGGAGAGCTGACCGTTGTCGCAGCGATGATCTGCGAGCTCACAGCCCCGCGGAGAAACTGCCGCACCGACATCCGCGCGCCGAATCGAACGGTCGGCACGTACACCGCCGCGATAAAGAGGAGCTCACCAATCAAGATGGCTACCACGAAGATGGCGAGACTCTGGAGTATTGCCCATCCAGCCCGCGCGGTGACGGGCGCGGCGAGCGCGAATACGCCGACAGGGGCCGCAAGCAGAATCCAGTGCACGAGCTTGATCAGGGCTGCAGCCACCGCATCTGCGATGTCGAGCAGCTTGTGGCGGTCGGGCGCTGGCAGGCTGCCGACTGCCGCCCCGAGCAAGACGGTGAAGACCACGAGTGGAAGGAGTGCGCCTTCCGCCGCCGCTTGGAACGGGTTGCTGGGGATGAGACTCAAGATGAATTCAATCGGGCCCGGGAGTGCCGGAGCGTCCGTACCAGCAGCAGTGACTGCGTCCCGTACCGACTCGCTCGCCAGGGGAAGGAGCGCTTTCATGACCCCCATCCCCATGAGCACGCTCACCACAGTGGTCGCGGCGAAGAACGACAAGGTGAGGACACCCATGCGGCCAAGCTTCTTCAAGTCGCCCAACCGGCCGACGCCGACGAAGATGACCGACGTCACGAGGGGGATCACCACCATCTTGAGCAGGTTGACGAACGCGGTTCCGATTGGCTCGACGGCGTCCGAGAACCCCAGCAAGAGCGGTGACTGCGTGACGGCGGCGGCGAGTCCGACGAGGAGTCCGCCTACGAGTCCAAGGGCGATCGCGAGGTTGAGTCTCATGGGGCCAGTTGTCGGTCTTCAGGAGTCAGTTGACGGCAGTCGGCCGATCAGCCGCACGGACGGACACCTGAGCGTTGACATCAGAAGACCGCAAACACTTCACGCCCGCGAGCTCTCCTTGATCAAGTTCGCCGCGATCACATTGCGCTGGATCTCGTTCGATCCTTCATAGATCTGCGTGATCTTGGAATCGCGGAGCAGTTTCTCGACGGGATATTCCTTCATGTAGCCGTACCCGCCAAAGATTTGTATGGCATCGAGCGTGACCTTCACGCAGGCGTCGGATGCAAACGTCTTCGAAATCGCGGATGGCTTGGCCACGTTCTTCGCACCGGCATCGATCATGCGAGCCGCCGCGTAGACCAACGCACGAGACGCCTCCACGGCAATGGCCATGTCAGCCAGCATGAACTGAATCCCTTGAAACGACGAGATCGGGTGGCCGAACTGCTTCCGCTGACGCGCGTATTGCGTTGCTTCGTCGAGTGCCCGCTGGGCGATACCCACCGCTTGGGCGGCGACACCCGGCCGTGCGTGGTCGAAGGTCTTGAGCGCCACCACGAATCCCATGCCTTCGCGTGCGAGCAGGTTTTCCTTTGGGACCCGAACCTCCTCGAAAATGACTTCGCAGGTGGCCGACGAGCGAATGCCCAGCTTGTTCTCCTTCTTGCCGAACTTGAGGCCCGGTGTGCCCTTTTCTACGACAAAGGCTGACGCGCCACGTGGACCCTTTGCCCGGTCGGTGAGGGCGATGACCGTATAGATCTCGGCCTCGCCGCCGTTTGTGATCCACTGCTTGGTACCGTTGAGGACGTAGTGATCGCGGTCCTTGGTGGCAGTGGTGCGAATGCCGGCGGCGTCCGAGCCGGCGTCGGCTTCGGTGATGGCAAACGCCGCGAGCTTCTCACCGCGTGCGATCGGTGGCAGGTATTGCTGCTTCTGTTCCTCGTTGCCAAAAAGTAAGATCGGGAAAGCACCGAGACCGGTGCCACCAAAGGATAGGGCGATACCCCCGCATCCCCACGACAGCTGCTCCGTGACGAGCGCCATCTCGAACACGCCGCCGCCCATACCGCTGTACGCTTCTGGGATCGAGACGCCGAAGATGTCGGCTTCGGCAAGCACCTTGACGATGTCCCACGCGAACTCGCCTGACTCGTCGTACTGGGCGGCGACCGGCTTTATACGCTCTTCGGCAATCTGATGGCACAGATCGCGGATCATGGTCTGATCTTCTGTGAGCAGGTAGTCCATGTGCCCGTCCTAGACGGAGAATGCGGAAGAGAAGGCCGCGAAACCCAAGCGCGGCGAAATCGCTCTCCATTCTATCGCCAGCGCCCAACTCCGGCCAGCCGGCATGGCGACGAGGCTTCGGGACGACTAGCTTGTACCACCTTCGGATAGCAGGAGGCGTCGGTGAGACACGCACAACGTACGGTTCCCCGATGGGCGATCGTTCTGGGAGCGTCCAGCGGCTTCGGCGGGGCTACGGCCAAAGAACTGGCCAGAGCCGGTTACGACATCGCCGGCGTCCATCTGGACCGAGCGAACCGGATGCCCATCGTCGAGGAGATCAAGGCGGACATCGAAGCAGCCGGCCATCGGGCATGGTATTTCAACGTCAATGCGAACGACGACGAGCAGCGCATCGAGGTCCTGGATACCATCGAAGAAGATATTGAGGAAAACGGCGGAACCGTTGCCGTGCTCATGCACTCCCTCGCGTTTGGCACGCTCAAGCCGTACATCGGCGAAAACGTGATCACGAAGCGCAACATGCACATGACAATGGATGTGATGGCGCACTCCCTCGTGTTCTGGGCGCAAGATCTCGTGCAGCGTGGGCTCATGCACGAAGGAGGCCGCATCTTCTCCATGACGTCGGCCGGGTCGACCCGTGTGATTTCGGCATATGGCGCCGTCTCGGCGGCCAAGTCCGCACTGGAATCGCACACCCGGCAGTTGGCGATGGAGCTTGCCCCGTATGGTGTAACCGTGAACGCACTGCGTGGGGGGGTGACGCGCACGCCCGCAGCCGAACGGATTCCGGAAAGCGACAAGTTGTTCCTGGAAGCGGTCCAGCGAAATCCTCACAAACGCCTCACCACGCCAGAAGACGTGGCCAAGGCCGTAGTCGCGCTCTGTAAACCCGGAACGGATTGGATCACCGGTAACGTGATCAATGTGGATGGTGGCGAGGAAGTCTCGGGCTGAGCTGCCGAGACCGCTCACGTACTGCGTTCGCGCAATTCCGTCAGTTCCTCTTCCAGGTGCGCCAACCGTTGCAGAACTTCGTCTTCGGCGGGTTCCGAGGCGACGATGGGCACGCCCCGGCGATTGAGGAGTGTTTCCACGAGGGCGTCCGTATACCCGACCACGGCATGGGTGATACCGCGATCCAGCGTACGGTTGAGACGGAGTACGCCAGCTATCGACTGACGCGCCGGGAGCGACGCAATCGTCTCGGACAACAGTCGAATGAGGAGCTCACGAAGTTGCTGCAATTCCTCGACGACCTCTCCCGCAGCGAGACCTCGTGCCGCAGCGGTCTGGCCATAGACCTCGCAGCCCACATACCAGAGCTCCGTTGCGTGGCGCCGGAACGGTCCCGCGGTCTCGATCAAAATGTCGACAAGGAGCCGCAAATGGCGCTCGACGGTGGGCCGTCTGATATGGGGCGCTTCGGTCATGCGCTGCGTGATCCACTCGGACCACTCAATGACCAGCCGATCCCGCTGCCCCTGCAGCGAGCCGGTGAGCGCTTCGAGTGCCGGATTCGATGGTCGCATTCTCATGTCCGGCGGGGGAGTCATGTTACCCTAGGAACCAGCCCGAGCCGCAATGTACCGAGTGCCAAACTGGAGGTCAAAACAGCGCCGTGGCGACGATGACCAAGACGAGTTTCGAATTGATCGGGGCCGACGGCGGCCCTCTGCGTGGCGAAGTGAGGACGGCGGGATGGGGCGTGGATCGACCGGCCGTGATCATCTGCCATGGGTTCAAGGGGTTCAAGGACTGGGGCTTCTTCCCGCATCTTGCGGTCCGTTTGGCCAACGCCGGAACGACGGTAGTGACCTTCAACTTTTCCGGGAGTGGAGTTGGACCGGACGGCGATTCCTTCTCGGAGCAGGAGCGCTTCGGACACGCCACCATCTCCGGCGATCTCGCCGATGTTCGCATCGTGACGGATGCGCTCATGGTGGGTGGTTTGGTGCCGGGCCTCGCCGTCCCTCATACACTGGGCCTTCTCGGGCACAGCCGCGGGGGAGCGGTCGCGCTCCTGTTCGCGGCGCACCGGCCGGAGTGCCGCGCGCTGGTCACATGGTCGGCCATTGCGAGCTTTCTGAGATGGGATGAGGCGACCGTAGCCCGTTGGCGGGAGACGGGAAGAACAGACATCGTGAACGCGCGCACCGGAGATGTCCTACCGCTTTTCTCGGGATACCTGGATGACCTAGAGGCGCACGGCGATCGGGAATTGAATTTGCTGGGTGCAGCAGCCAGCCTCACGATCCCGTGGCTTGTGGTCCATGGCGACGCTGACGAGGCGGTGTCTCTCGAGGATGCACACAAACTGGCGAATGCCGCGGGGTCCGACACTGCCACGGTTGCCGTGGTGGAAGGTGGCAGTCACACGCTGGGTGCGCGCCATCCGTGGCTGGGCAGCACGCCGCAGCTGGATGAAGGGATGGATCTGACGGTGGAGTGGTTTGCCCGCTACTTGCTTTGAGGGGCCAAACGACGACGGCCTCCGAGAAGGAGGCCGTCGCAGCGCAGGTCAAAGACCGGCTGTGTAGAGCGCGTCGATGAGACTCGCTCGACGGCCGGCTACCACGAGTTGGCGGCGTCGCAGCAGGAAGCTCGCCGCCGCGACAGTGGCAAGCGCAATGAGACCGACACCAAAGTTTCTAATATGATCCTCCCTGTTGCAGTAAACGGCAGCCGGAATATAGAAGCGGGCGCAAGGGCCTTTCGTCACTCTTGTAGTCTTACCCCGATGGCTAATATCGGTTCTCTCAACGCTGTCTTGCCGTGAGCGCGATCACGATTGCCAAACTGCACCAGCGGTTCTCGGGGCACGAACCGGTTCGCGCAGACTTGACTGGCCGCATCGAAGCAGCGGTTGCGATCGTGCTGGCCCCGCGCGTGCACCCGCAACTCGATATTCTGCTCATAAAACGTGCCGAACTGGAGGGCGATCCCTGGTCGGGCCAGATGGCGCTTCCCGGCGGTCGCCGCGAAGATGGCGATGCGACGCTTCTGGCCACGGCGCGACGCGAGACGTTTGAAGAGACCGGCGTCGCGCTTGCCGATTCGAATGTTGTTGGCGTGTTGGACGATCTCGCGCCCGTGAACCCGGTTTTGCCGCCGATCGTCGTTCGCCCCTTCGTTTTCTCGCTTCCCGAGCGGCCTCCAATCACACCAAGTGACGAAGTCGCGCTCCACCTGTGGACGCCGCTCGACGATCTTCCGCAGTCCATCGGGCGGACCGACATCCTGCTTCGAGGTGTCCAGCGGTCCATGCCGGCGTTCTTCGTCGGACCCCATACCGTCTGGGGCATGACGCACCGTATCCTAAAGAGCCTGTTTGAGTTAGCCATGTAGCAGCCGTGAGGGTTGCGTGGGGGTCCGGCTGTGCTATTATTTTAGGCTTACCAAACTTTGTGATTTGTTGCCCATAATCTTACCCGAGGGAGAGTCTGATGAGGGCGGCCAGCCAGGCGGGATTGAGCCCATCAACCGAGGACTACCTGAAGGCGATATTTGAGATTCAGTCGCTGGGGCAGGCCGCGCAGACCAGTGCCATTGCGGAGTCGCTGGCGATCGCACCGGCATCCGTGAGCGGCATGGTGAAACGACTGTCGGAGATCGGGCTGGTGGAACACGAGCCCTATCGGGGCGTGCAGCTGACCAAGTCCGGCCGTCGCACCGCACTCAAGATGGTCAGACGACACCGGATCCTCGAGGTCTACTTGACCTCGAAACTCGGCTATGACTGGGATTCCGTGCACGAGGAGGCGGAGCGTCTCGAGCATGCCGTGTCGGATGAGCTGATCGAGCGTATGGCAATGGCGTTGGGCAATCCGCGCTACGATCCGCACGGGGCTCCGATTCCGAGTCGCGACGGCGCAATCGAGGCACCGCGACTAGTGGCGCTCTCGGATGTGCCGCTCGGTGAGACCGCCGAGCTCCGGCTCGTAAATGATCGGGACGGTGAGCGCCTGCGGTATCTGGCTTCGCTGGGCCTCAGGCTGGGGGCCGTGTTCGAGGTAATCGCGCGGCAGCCGTTCCGTGGGCCGGTAACGGTTCGCCTCTCAGGATCGGTTCCGCGGGAGCAGGTCGTGGGACACGAACTGGCGCAAATGTTGGGTTGCGCGATTCGTGGTCAGGAGGTGGGATGATGTCGGACAGTGCATCCCTGTCACGGCGCGACCTGATTAGACGGGGTGCGATCGGGGCAGCGGGGCTCGGGGTGTTGAGCCAGGCAGTCCACGCGGCCGAACGCCTGTCGGGGGGACCGCACGATCCCATGCGGGCCGGTACCGTGGGGACGGTCAAGGGAGGGGCACTCGACCCACTCCGATTCCTAGAGCACTTCGATTACGGGCAAGTGAGTCAGCTGGCGTCCGGCCAGACACTGCGCGAATACGACATCACGGCGGTGGATCGGGAGATCGAAGTCGCACCGGGCGTCTTTTATCCCGCGTGGACGTACAACGGTCAGGTTCCGGGGCCCACGATTCGAACAACCGAAGGAGACCGTGTCCGCGTCCACTTCCGTAATGCCGGGACGCACGCTCACACGATCCATTTCCACGGGGTGCATCCGGCCAACATGGATGGCGTGTTCGAGCCCGTGCACCCTGGTGAAGAGTTCGTCTACGAATTCGACGCGAAGCCGGCAGGGCTGCACCTGTATCACTGTCACGCGATCCCGTTGAAGAAACACATCGCGAAGGGTCTCTACGGGGCGTTCATCGTGGATCCGGTCGAGGCCAGACCCCCGGCGCGTGAAATGGTGATGGTGTTGAACGGGTTCGACACCAATTTCGATGGTGAGAACGAGGTCTACGCCGCCAACACGATCGCCTTTGCGTATCAGAACCAGCCCATTCAGGTCGTGAAACACGAGTTGCAGCGCATCTACATGGTCAACTTGCTCGAATTCGACCTCGTCAACTCGATGCACCTTCATGGGAACTTCTTCCATGTATATCGAACCGGTACATCACGCACACCGCATGAGTTCACGGACACGCTGATGATGTGTCAGGGGGAACGCCACATCCTGGAGTTTGCCTACGAGGACGTGGGTCGCTTCATGTTTCATGCGCACCAATCGGAGTTCACCGAGCTCGGATGGATGGGCATGTTTGAGGTCGTGGAGCCGTCAACGTGACCTCCATGCGCGTCAAAGGATGGCTGTGGGCGTTGCTGCCGCTGCTCCTGCTGGCGGTTGTGTCGGTGGTCGTTGGCCGAATGGGTTTGGCGGAGTTCCTGCGACGCGGCGCGCCGCCTGTTGAAGAACTGACCTTCGATCGCGTGACGCTCGAGCCTGGAGCGATGACGATCGAGGTGGTCAACGGCGGCCCCGATCCGGTGACGATAGCGCAGGTGATGGTTGATGATGCGTTTTGGGACTTCACCATCACTCCGGCTGCCACCGTGCCGCGGCTCGGGCGGGTCTCGATCGAGCTCGAATACCCGTGGGTCGAGAACGAACCGCACGAAATCACGCTGCTCACGTCCACAGGCCTCACGTTCTCGCATGAGATCGCCGTTGCGACGGAAACGCCCACCATCGGCCCGCAGTTCTTCGCGATCTTCACTCTCATTGGGCTCTACGTTGGTGTCATCCCGATTGCGATCGGGTTGTTGTGGTACCCTGCGTTGCGGCGTCTCGAGCAGCGGTGGATCGACTTCGTGCTGGCGCTCACGATCGGGTTGCTGGTGTTCTTGGGTGCTGATGCGCTGATTGAAGCGGCGAAAACGGGAACGCAAGTCGCGGGCGCGTTTCAGGGCAGCCTGCTCGTCGTGATTGGGGCGCTCGGCGCATTACTGTTCCTGCAGGTTGTGTCTCGATCGAAGGTTGACCGCACCGAAGCCCAAGGTCGGCACGCAGTGGCGGTACTGATTGCCGTCGGGATCGGGTTGCACAATCTGGGCGAGGGGTTGGCGATCGGAGCGGCGTACGCGCTCGGTGAGGCGGCGCTTGGGACGTTTCTCATCATCGGGTTCATGTTGCATAATACGACCGAGGGGTTGGGCATCGTCGCCCCGATTGCGCGCGACCGGCCGAAGCTCTCGACCCTGGCGTCCCTCGGGCTCGTTGCCGGCGTACCCACCATCGTCGGTGCGTGGATCGGCGGTTTGGCGTATTCACCGCTCTACGCGACGCTCTTCCTTTCCATGGGCGCCGGTGCCATCGCCCAGGTCGTGGTCGCGTTGTACCGCACCCTCTCACGATCGACCGGCAGAATGGAATGGAACCCACTCACGGCGAGTGGAGTCCTCGTGGGGCTGCTCGTGATGTACGGAACGGGTTTGCTCGTGGGAGGGTGATGGCTGAGAGCTGAAAGCTGACGGCTGAATCCCCTTACTGCCCGCGCGCCCGCTCCAGCCCGCGCAGGATCTCCGCGAGCCGTCGGTCACGCACAGGGCGAATGGCCTCCACCTTCTCGTCGTACGCTTTCTCGATGAGCCCGATGAGTCTTCTGCGTTTGGCCGGCTCTAGCTTGGTCCAGGTGGGGAGATCCTCCCACACCATCTCGAAGGTCTTGAGCAGGTGCTGGAGAAACCCTCTGACACCTTGGTCTCGTGTTGCCAGGTGATACGTGAGATGTGGGCCGGCTGCGGCCCAACCGAGCGCTGGTCCGAGTGAGACAACTCGATCCAGGTCCTCCACGTCGATCACCCCCTCCACGACCAAGTCGATCGCCTCGCGCCATACTGCAGCCGCGATTCGATTGGCCGCATTGCCGGGAATGGCCTTCTTGATCTCGACGGGAAATCTGCCGAGCGCGCGGAGCCAGCCCTTCACCACCTCCACGAGCGCGTGATCCGCGACCGATCCTGGGACGACCTCTACGAGCGGTATGAGCTCAGGCGGGTTGAGCGGGTGGGCAACGAGACAGCGATCCTGACGAGCACAACGAGCCGCAATGTCGACGATCTTCAAACCGCTGGTCGAGCTGGTGACGGCCCGTGCCTTCCCGGCGACCGACTCGATGGCCTCGAACATCCGTTGCTTGGTGCGCAGGTCCTCCGGTCCTGCTTCGATGACCCATTGGGCCGCGCGGCATGCCTCCAAGAGGCTGCGGCCCACAAACAGTTCCTGAAGGCCGGTATCGAGGTCAGGCTGCCTGGCCCTCTCCATGTCGACCAAAGCCTTGGCCCGGGTCGTGATCTCTTCGGCCGCGCCGCCCAGGGCTCTGGCATCGGAATCGAAGAGAGCCACCGGCCATCCTGCCGCGACGCACATTGCCGCCCAGCCGCGGCCGACGTCGCCGGTCCCGATCACCGCAACCCGAACCTGTCCGCTCGCCATGAAGACTCCTAGGGCCTGATCTGTTGGTATCTCACGTCGATCACCGAAAGTACACGCGAACGAACCATCTTGCTCGACATTCAGTCGATCGAGCCGACCACACGGTCCAGCAACTCCCGCATGCGGGTCGTGTCGACCGACATTCCGACTTGAGTGGTGGCGCCGGCATCGTCGTCTCGTGTGCGGCCGCGCTGCTCGCCGTCACCGAGGTCGACGGTCAAGTGTCGTTCCGACACGGTGAGCAATCCCGGAGCGATCAATTCACCGATCGGAAGCACGTCGTTCACGACACAGCCGTTCAGTCGCTCCTGACTGCGATGGAACTCGACGTAGAAGCGGAGGGCCTGTCCCAGCCAAGCGGCTAGTGGGTCGGCACTCGCCGCAATCGCTGAGACCTCGCCAGCCGTAAAGCTCATGCGTCTCGTCACGTCCAGTCCCACCATCAGCGTACCCAGGCCGGCTTGCAGCACCACCTGCGCTGCCTCGGGATCGCACCAGGCGTTGAAGTCTGCAAATCGATTCGTGTTGCCGCGCTCTCTGATGTTGCCGAACATGCCGATGTGCCGGGTGACGGCCTGCCGCACCAGTGCGCGATCGCGCTGCAGCGCGACGGCCAAGTTCGTGAGCGGCCCCAGCGTCACCAGGGTCACGGGACGCTCCAAGGCCGCAAATAGGTCGCACAGCACGGTTGGATTGGGGGCTGTCGGGGTTTCCGGCATGACTGCGGCATACCCCACACCCGACGGACCGTGAGTTTCGGGCGCGGTCACCAACGCGCGTGCCAGCGGCTGGGCGCTGCCGGGACGAACAGTGATGTGCGCCCGGTCGACGAGCTCGAGAAGTGCGTGGGCGTTTCGGGTCGTCCGATCGAGCGTCGCGTTGCCGTACGAAGTGCTCAGGGCGACGATCTCGAGCTCCGGCGAGCGGACGGCAAGCGCGAGCGCCACGACATCGTCAATGCCCGGATCGGTATCGATAATCACTGGGATCGGCGAGGGCATGGGTGAAGAGTAGAGGAGAGGGGGCAGGAGGGGCAGAGGGGGCAGGAGGGAGACGTAACGCCGCTGCTGCCCCCTCTGCTCCTCCTGCCCCCTCTCCTAGCCATCCTCCCCCTTCCGCTCTAACCTTCCATCGGACACACCATTGGTGACTCGAAGTTGACTACAAGCCCAGACGGCACGACTCAGTCACGTGACCGGTACGCGGCGCTTATTGGGCAGTTTGGCACTGGGTGGGAGAAGCTGAGCGCGAGGCTCATGGCTCAAGTCTTCACCGACGACGCCGAATTGGTCCCTGACGCATTCGGTGTACCCATTCGAGGTCGCGACGCCATCGAGGAGTATTGGAACGACATTCCATATGAGCAGTCGGATGTGTCGTTTCGGTTCGGCGAGATTCACGTTGCGGGACCGTGGTTCGCGGTTGAATTCAAGTGCACGTTCCGGCGCCGCCGTACCGGCGAACTGATCGATGTTCGAGGTTCTATGTTCTGTGAGACCCAAAGAGAATTGCTGTCGGAAATGCGCATGTACTGGGACCGAAGGGTGGGTCGGTGATGGCGTCGAAGGCCGAAGTGTTTCTCGGCACACAGGGCTGGAACTATGAAGACTGGACCGACGTGTTCTACCCGCACGGCACAAAGTCGGCAGCTCGACTCGAGACGTATGGCCGGGCGTTTCGGACCGTTGAGGTGGATTCGACAGCATACGCGATTCCCGCCGACCCGCTCGTGCGGCAATGGCACACGCGGTCTCCTGCCGAATTCGTGTTCGCTCTCAAAGTACCGCAGGCCGTCACGCACGAGCGTCGCCTCAAGGACACGTCCAAGCTGCTCCGGCGATTTCTCGATCGCGTGGCCAAGCTGGAAGACAAACTCGGGCCGCTTCTCGTTCAGCTGAGTCCGGGATTCCGCCCGAGCGAGGCCAACCGGGTGGCACTGCGCGAGTTCTTGGGAGAGATATCGAGTGACTTCCGCTGGGCGGTTGAATTCCGTCATCCCGGATGGTTGACCCCTGCCACAATGGAGTTGCTCAGGTCGAGAGACGTGGCTCTGGTATTGGCGGAGGGTCGCTGGATTCGACGAGAGATGATGACCGAGTTGGCCATCGAGCCGACGGCCGAATTCGCGTACCTGCGGTGGCTGGGGCAGGACCGGCGTCTCACGGACTTTTCACAGACACAGCTCGACCGCGAGGACGATCTCAAGTTCTGGTCGGAAACCATCGCGACCCTCGAGACCCGTGTGTCGCAGGTATTTGGGTATTTCAACAACTACTACCAGGGACACGCGCCTGATAGTGTCCGTGCAATGCAGCGGCTGCTGGGGCAAGATGTCGTCGAGCCGGCAGAACTTCGGGTGCAAGGGGAGTTGTTTGCGTGAGGGGGGGCAGAAAGGGCAGAAGGGGCAAAGGGGGCAGGAGGGGCAGTGGAGTGTTGGGCACGATCGTCTGGGCTGTCTTGGCTTCCCAGGCCGCGCAGGCCCAAGAGCCCGCCGATGCCGAGATCGTTCTGGCGACGACGACGTCAGTGAGGGATGCAGGGTTACTCGAGCACGTTCTCCCACTATTCGAGTCCGCGACGGGCTATCGAGTCAAGGTCATTGCCGTAGGGAGTGGGCAGGCGCTGGCGCTGGGGCGGAAAGGTGAGGCGGACATTCTAATTGTCCACGATCCCGCTGCCGAGCGCACGTTCATGACGGGCGGTTTCGGGGTGGAGCGCGTGCCGCTCATGTCCAACGAGTTTGTGGTCGTCGGGCCAGGGCGCGACGATGCGCGGATTAGAGGCCTGTCGGCGGTCGAGGCGTTCCGAACGATCGCGTTGACGGGGTCGCGCTTCGTGTCCCGGGCGGATCGTTCGGGCACCCATACGAAGGAAGCCCTGATCTGGTCGCTTGCCGGTATCGCGCCGAATGGCGCGTGGTATCTGGAATCCGGACAAGGCATGAGCGCCACGCTTCAAATTGCCAACGAGCTCGCGGCGTACGTCCTCACCGACATCGCTACGCTGTTTACGCACAAGTCTCCTCTCAGCCTCGAGATTCTGGTGCAAAGAGATTCATTGCTCGACAATCCTTATCATGTCCTCGTGCCGAGTCGGGAGCGGTTTCCCTGGCTCAACGTGCAAGGTGCGACGCGGCTGCGTACGTACCTCCAATCCGCGTCGGTGCAGCAGGCCATTGCGGCGTACCGGCGTCAGGCGTCTGGCAGATCCCTGTTCATGCCCGCGGTGCCTGCCGAGCGGCAGATGTAGGCGAGCGGGTTACCGCTCGACCCCCTATTTTCCTCGTCATGTCGAGTCTCCAGTTGATGGTCGCCCAGACGAAGCCGACGAAAGGCGACTACGTCGGGAACGTTCGCCGCGCGGGAGGGATCATCGCGCAGGCAGCGGGACTCGAACGGCCTCCAGATCTCCTCGTGTTTCCCGAAACGGCCCTGACTGGATACTTCCTCGAGGGCGGCGTGCGGGAGCTAGCCGTGACGGCCGGGACGTTGTTTCGGGACCTCGCGGCACAACACGCGCTCGCGGCTGCTCCTTCGATGGATGTGGTTGTAGGGTTCTACGAGGAATATCGAAACCGATATTACAACTCGGCGCTGTACGCGTCGCTTGGCGGGCCGGCACCCGGCATCCGTCACGTGCACCGCAAGGTGTTCCTCCCGACCTACGGATTGTTCGACGAAGAGCGCTTCGTCGAGCACGGTCATTCCGTGCACGCCTTCGATACACAATGGGGTCGGGTAGCGCTGGCGGTGTGTGAGGATGCGTGGCACTCGATCGTACCCACGCTCGCTGCCCTCGATGGTGCCACGCTGTTGATCGTACCAAGTGCCTCGCCTGCGCGGGGAGTCGATCCTGATACGGAAAGCACAGACGATCCCGCCCGTCGTCCGTCCAGTGTAAGGCGTTGGGAGACACTCGCTCGACAAATTGCCGGTGAGCACGGGATCTACGTCGCGTTCGCACAACTGACGGGCTTCGAGGGCGGCAAGGGGT
>JAOTWK010000258.1 GCA_029862935.1 Gemmatimonadota bacterium
GTGTGGATACCCTGCTCGCCGCAAAGGTGGTCTTCGGGGTGCTGGACGAAATGGCCACCGACTGGGTGCTCTCACGCAAGAACATCCGGCTGGCCTCCCGCGCCGAACCCGTGAGCGACTTGCTGCTGGGTGGTTTGCGGAGGTTCTGACTCCTGCGGTAACTCGCCGACCCCGCCGTCGCCACGTGCACAGGCGCGTGTCTGCTACAGCTCCCGAATCGCCTCGATGGGATCGAGCCGCGCCGCTCGGCTCGCTGGGTACCAGCCGAAGAGGATGCCAACGATCGCCGCGAAGCCGACGGCGAGGAACACGCCGGGAACGTGCAGCCGGATCACGAACTCCCGCCCAAATCCCTGCGCGATCCTCTCCGTGATGTAGATGAGACCTGCACCACCGCCCACCCCCACCAGAGCACCCAGCAGCGCCAGCGTGAGCGATTCGGCCAGGAAGAGCCGGCGGATGTCCCGATCATCGGCGCCGAGGGCCTGGCGAATCCCGATTTCGCGCACGCGCTCGCGCACCGAGATCAGCAGCACACTCAGCTGCCCCGCGGGGGCCGGTGCGGCAAGTCGCCTGGCTCCGGACACTCCTCAAGCGAATGATCATCGATCTGAAACAACCCTCCGGCCCCCACTCGTATCTAAGAGAGAAACCCCGTTCTGCCACCTCGACCCCCGCTGGAGCTGTCGTGCCATGGGATCCACGCTACGGACATCGCTGTGCGCCTCGCTCGCTCTTGCCGCGACGGTCACGCTGGCACGCTACGCGTGCGCACAGCAGAGCGGCATCCCACCAGAGCCGCCACGGCCCAGCGTGACATCGGCCGCAGTCCCCCTTGCGATCGAGATCCGGCTGGACGGCCGGCTCGACGAGTCTGTGTGGCAAACGGTTCCGGCGGCTACGGACTTCCGGCAGTCACAGCCCAACGAAGGTGCACCCGCCACCCAGCGTACCGAGGTCAGGTTCCTGTTTGATGACGACGCCCTCTACGTGGGGGCGCGGATGTTCGACGACCTCGGCGCGGACGGGGTCCGCTCCCGGCTGGTGCGGCGCGACGGCGAGGCGGACAGCGACGACCTCACTCTCTCGTTCGACACGTTCCACGACCACCTCGGCCGGACGATGTTCAGCGTCAACCCGGCGGGCGTGAAGGGGGATGCGTTCGGGCCAGGCGGCGCCGACCCCGATCAGTCCTGGGACCCGGTGTGGGAGGTCGAGACCCGGATCGACTCCTTGGGCTGGACGGCCGAGTTTCGGATCCCGTTTGCACAGCTACGCTTCCCCAAAGACTCGCTGCAGACCTGGGGACTCCAGATCGTGCGGATGGTGAGCCGGCTCAACGAACAGTCGCACTGGGCGTTCTGGCGGCTCAACGAAGTGGGCGGCCCACCCAAGTACGGGCACCTCGAGGGACTCGCGATCGCCACCTCTCCGGCGCGTGCGGAGTTCCTCCCCTACGTCGTGGGGCGGTCGGTGAACGCCGGGACGATCGATCCCGACAATCCGCTGCGCGATCAACATGAGCTCGACTCCCGCGTCGGGCTCGATCTCAAGTACCTGCTGACGTCGAATCTCACGCTCACGGCAACCGTCAACCCGGACTTCGGGCAGGTGGAAGTCGATCCGGCCGTCGTGAACCTGTCGGCGTTCGAGACCTCTTTTTCGGAGCAGCGACCGTTCTTCGTCGAAGGGCGAGGACTGATCCGCTATGGCAGCCTGAACTGCTTCTTCTGCAGCAACGTGTCGTCGCTCAGCCTCTTCTACTCCCGTCGGATCGGTCGTCCGCCACAAGGGACGCAAAACGCTGAGACCGCCGGCGAGTACGCGGCCGTCCCCGATAACACCACGATACTTGGCGCTGCCAAGATCACGGGGCGCACGTCGCGCGGGTGGTCCGTCGGGATCCTTGATGCAGTGACGAGCCGCGAGCATGCGACCGTGATCGGGAGTGACGGTTCGCGGATGACGATGGATGTCGAACCGTTCGCCAACTACTTCGTTGGACGCGTCGCCAGAGATCTGTATGGCGGCAACCTTCAGATCGGCGGCATGGTCACCTCGGTGGCACGCAGCCTGGGCGATCCAGCGCTCGCGAGTCTACTCACAAGGCACGCCGAGGGATTCGGGCTCGAGTCGAACCTCTGGCTCGCGGACCGCACCTACCGGCTGATGACGAACCTCGCCGTCTCTCAGGTGACCGGAGACTCAGCCGCGATCCTCCGTGTCCAGCGCTCGAGCGCCCGCTACTTCCAGCGGCCCGACCGTCAGCACGGCGGCAACGGCGTGTTTACTGATGCCTTCGACCCCTCCCTCACGGCGATGCGGGGATTCGGCGCGTACCTGCGGTTCTCGAAGGAGTCGGGGAACTGGCTCTGGGAGCTGTCCACCAACATCCGCAGCCCAGGGTTCGAGGTGAACGACCTCGCCTTCCTCAGTCGGGCGGACTACGTGTGGATGAGCGGCAACCTGGTGCGGCAGTTCACGAAGCCCACGAAGTACTATCGATCGATGTTCCTGATCGCAGGCGGGCAGCAGCAGTACAACTTCGACGGCGACCTAACCGACCGGCAGGTGCAGGCGTTCGCGCAGATCGAGGCACCCAACTACTGGAACGTCTTCACCTTCTTCATTCATCGGCCGTCGGTGTTCGACGACCGCCTGACGCGCGGTGGACCGGTCGTGCGGAGGCCGGGCGTCAATTTCTGGTCTCTCGGCGTGTCGACGGATTCTCGGAAGGCATTGGTCTTGGAGACGAATCCCGAGTACGGCTGCACCAGCGAGGGGGCGTGCCAGTACACTATCGGTCTGACCGCGACCATCCGACCCGCGTCCAATATCGTGCTGAGTCTCGGGCCGACCTTCACCCACGATGAGGCTCGGGCGCAATACATCACCCGCGTCGACGATCCGACCGCCACGGATTTCTTCGGCAGCCGCTACGTCTTCTCCAGCCTCGAGCAGAACACGGTCGCGATGGACACCCGACTGAACATCACGTTCACGCCGACGCTCTCGCTCGAGGTCTACGCGCAGCCCTTCATTTCCGGCAACCGGTTCATGGACTTCAAAGAATTCGACGCACCGCGGGGGCTCGGGAAGAGCGTGTACGGTCGGGACGTCGGGAGCATCTCGCTCAGCAACGGGACCTACTCGGTGGATCCGGACGCCGCCGGGCCGGCGGCGCCGTTCACGATCGACGACCCCGATTTCACGTTCCGCTCGCTCCGCGGCAACGCCGTCCTGCGATGGGAATTCCACCCCGGATCAACACTCTTCTTCGTGTGGACCCTATCGCGGGCCGACAGCGAGCCGGTCGGCAGGCTGGATTTCTCGCGCGACGTTCGTGCGCTGTTTGCCGGGGGATCGGACAACATCTTCCTGCTCAAGGTGAACTACTGGTTCGCCTGGTAGGCGGAGCGGTAGACCCCAAGGCAGCTCGCGGGGCTCAGCGGCGTTTCGGCCGCACCGGCTGCGTCCACGCCACCTCCACTTCGCCGGGACGGTACGGGTTCTCCTTCGGCTTGGACGACGTGACCTTGGCACGCACGTACATCTCGTCACCCGTGAACGCATAGGATGCCGAGGTGCCGGCGACCTCCGCGAGCACTTCTCCAAGAGTCTCATCGTACAGGTATCGGACCGACGCACCGTCTCCTGGTGCGTCGATGGGCATGGGCGACGGGTAGCCGCCGCGCGTCCCAATGAACCGGATCGTGTAGTCGACGCCCTCTTCGGGCTCGACCGCGACGAACATGCTCTCGCTGGTTACCGAGACCGACGTCACCTGGACGCCAGTCGAGCTGTAGAAATCGCCGCGCTCCATCGCAGCAACCAGCGAATCGGCCTGCAGCATGGATGAGCGTACCATCACCCATCCCCGTCCCGGATTGCTGTGCGCCGAGTCCAACATCCTATAGTTGTGTGCGTCATCGACGGCGACACCGTACATCGTCTCTCGACCGGCGTTGAGCCGCTCGGCCAGAATGATGTCCCAAAGGCGTTCGGCGCTGGGACGGAGGGAGTCTCCTTCGTTGTGAACCGCCGGATGCCCGTTGTAAACCTCGAAGAACCGCTCGCGTTCCAGGTGGATCAGATCCTCCGCCGAGATTGCCCAGCCGTAGTTGGGGTGGTTGATGTGAGGGAACATGGGCCGCCCGGTCAGCCGACGCTGCTCCAGCACGGCGTCGACGTTGTTCTGCATGACCTCGCGCACGCTGCCCCCGCCCCTAGGCTCAATCAACTCCCGGATGTTGGTGGCATTGACGTGAATGGGCTTCGACTCGAACCGATCGGTAATCTCCTCGCTCTGGAGCACCAGGAACCGATTCGGCTCTTCGAACAGGGCACGGTACTCGCCCAACGTCTTGAGCCGCACGAAGCGCCCTTGCTGGTCCTCCCGCACCTCGACCCAATTCCGGCCGAAGCGAGCAATGTACGTCTCGAGATTCGCGACGCCTCCCGCGTGCTCGGTCACCTCCACCCAATGCTCCCCTTTTGCCAACACATTGTGATCTGACAGCGCGACGAACGCGTAGCCGTGCCGCTTGTACCAATCGACGATCAGCTCCGGGTAGTCGTCACCGTCGCTCCACAGTGAGTGGGTGTGGAGGTTGCCCTTCCACCACCGGGGCTCCGGTGCACCAGCGCACGAGACCGTGAGCGCCGTCGCAGCGATGATCGTCAGACACACTCCCCTCGAGGTGGCCCCCCGACATCGACCCCGATATGCGTGTCGGATGACCCTGCGCTCGACCGGGCGCCTGATGCAGTCAGATCGATTGAACATGACGGAGGTCCCCCGTGACTGGATCGGGGTATAGAATAGGAGACATCGCACGGATGCGCCAAACCACCGATCACCTCAGCGAGGACTGATGCCCGATCGACGACTCGCCGCCACGCTGCTCCTGTTGGGCGCAATGAGCTGGCACCCGATCCAGGCCCAAACGGACCCGCGCGCGTCGGGCGGGCCGCTGCCGCCGGAGCAGGCAGCCTACGACGTGCGGTTCTACGATCTCGCCGTCGCCGTGAGTCCCGACGATAGCTCGATCACCGGAGCGATCGTCGTGCACGCCGATGTGATCACACCGCTCGAGGCGTTCGTGCTCGATCTCGACACCGTGTTCGGGATCATCGAGACGAGCCTCGACGGCACCGCGCTCAGCCACAAGCGGAGAGGTGGGCAGCTCTGGATCTCCCTGCCCCATCGGTTCGACGCCGGAGAGCGCCTGGCAGTCCGCGTGGCATATGCCGGCAAGCCGCGATCGGTCCGCCGCGGCGGATTCGACGGCTTCATCTGGACCCAAACGCCCGACGGACTCCCGTGGGTCACCGTGTCCTGCGAGCTGTTCGGTGCCGATCTGTGGTGGCCCACCAAGGACCATCTCTCCGACGAACCCGACTCCATGGCCCTGCACATCACCGTCGAGCGGCCGCTCGTCGTGGCGGCCAACGGACGCTTGCGATCCGTCACCGAGTCGCCGGCCGGCCGGACCTTTCATTGGTTCGTTTCCACCCCGATCAACAA
>JAOTWK010000017.1 GCA_029862935.1 Gemmatimonadota bacterium
CGTAGTCACGCGCGTGGCGCGCGAGCACTTCGCGCTCCCGCCCGAGGCGGCGCGCGTCTTCCACATGGACGGCCGCCGCTTCTTGATGTCAGGTGACGACGCGTACGACCTCATCGTGATGGACGCCTTCGGCAGCAGCTCCATTCCCTTCCACCTGGTCACGCGGGAGGCGTTCGCGCTCATCCACTCGCGCCTGGTACCGGACGGGATCGTTGCCATGAACGTGGAAGCGGTGGGCTGGCACGATGTGCTCGTCACCGCGCTCGCCGCGACCATGAAGACCCAGTTCGCGCACGTCGTCGTCCTGCCCATGGCGGAGCCTCCCAACCAGCTGGGCAATCTCGTTCTACTCGCCTCGGACCGGGAACTCGAGATCGAAGAGGAACCACCCGTCCCCACCGACCGCTTCAGCCCCGACTATCACCGCGCGCACGCGTGGGACAACCGCTTCCAGATCGACGCGGCCGGGGTGTCGATACTGACCGACGACCACAACCCGATCGACATCTGGGCGGAACGGATCAATCTGGTCGCACGCAAGCAGCTGCACGAGTACTTCGGATCGCGCGGCGCCGGCCGGTAGAAGGCGGCGCGCTCAGTTCTGCGCGTCGTCCATGGGTCTGAACGCGCCGCTCTCCACGATCACAACGGGGTGACCTTCCAGCCGATCCGGAATCCTGCGGCTCAGCTCGTCGGTCTGCGTGACCACCATCACCTTGATGCAGGGCGTCCCGTCGTCGAGGGCTCCGATGGCCACGCCGGCCACTCCCGGTAGCGCCATCAGGTCATCGACGTGCGCTTCCATGACCGTCTTGATGTCTCTTGTCGGCATGTCACCCCTGCCCCCGTTTTGTACCTGGCAGGCGTTCGCCAGCACCAGAGCCAAGAGCACGAACGCGCGCAGCGGGCACGCCGTCAGAAACCGTCCAGTGTACCTTTGCATGGCGGCCCCCTAGGCTCCGAGCGTGCGGCAAGATCACTGGTTTGGCAACGACAAAGCCCGTCCCCGGTAACGGACCGGGGACGGGCTTCGTCTGCTATGGGGCGCTCGGGGTGCCGAACACCCTCGGGCAGCCTAGTTCCCCACCATCGAGGCGTTGAAGAACCCCAGCACCTCGTCGATCGGGTTGGCGACCGCCAGCGTGCCGCTGCCCGCGAACAGAAGACCGACGGCCCGCGGGTTGTTGCTCACGTCCTCCACCATCAACGAGCCGGAGTCGCCGCCCGCCAGGAACTTGCTGCCCCGGTTCTTGATGATGATCTGACCCGTGAACGTCTTGGTGAAGGCCGTCCCGCCGGCGCACTCGTTCTCGTACGAGACGCTGACGGTGGCGTTCAAAGCGTCGACCGTGCTCCGGCTGAGGCCGGTGGTGCGACCGCTCTTCTTCACCTTCTGGCCGATGGACGCGCCGACCGTCTGCGAGGAGATCGTGCCGACCTCCAGGATGGCGCCGTTGAGATCGACCATGCCGCTGACGATGTTGGCCGACGACGCATCGACGTTGCTCCCCGGCAGGGAGCTCGTCACGACCAGCGTCGCCACGTCCTGAGCGTTGCCCGCGTTGCAGGCGACATCGATCAACCCGGGCTGGATGACCGGGTCACCCGTGCTGGCCCGGCGACCGTTCCCGCCGTTGACGATGTCGGCTTCGAACACGTGGTAGTTGCTCAGGATGCGCTTCTGGCCGCCCACTTGGATGAGCGAGCCCAGCGTACCGCCGCAGCAGTAACCGTTGGCCAGATCGTAGCGCCAACCGCCCGACGTGCCGAGTTGGATCGGTGGCGTCTGCTTGGCCGTGTGGCTGGTGCCACCGCCGCCGCCGGGCTTCCCCTTCATGGCGACGATGCGGTCGGTCAACACCGCTTTGACGGCGATCCCGTCGATCGTCTTGGGCGCGTCCGCCCAAGTCGCGCGCGACGTGACCAGGAGCATGATGGCCGGCCGGCCGTCGTCACCGAGCGTCGTGGCCGTCCCGATCACATCCGGGTCGGCCATGAGCTTCTCCGTGTGGCGGTTCTGCACGGCCATCACCGACTGCACCTGCGGATTGCTCATGCTGAAGAAACCGACGGCTTCCGGCTGCGGCGCAACGGGTGTCTCGTCGGTCTGGGAACATCCCCACATGCCAATGGAAGCGATGAGAATGATCCCGAGCATCGTCAGGATGGGCCAGCTCGACCGAATGAATGATCGTCTCATTCATTTCCCCCTTTGGGTTGAGGTGGTGAAGGACAACCTGCCCGGAAAGCAGCTGCCAGTGTAGGACTCCAATCTAACCTCCGTCAACCAATGCCAGTCGAGGCCGAAAAGACGCTGCCGTTCGCGCCGGGCCACTCCCGCCCGTTACTTCAGGAGCACCATCTTCCGCTGCTGCACGAAGTCGCCGGCCTGCAGGCGGTAGAAGTAGATGCCCGAGGCGAGCCCCGCGGCGTCGAATCCCACCGTGTACAGACCGATCCCCTTCGTTTCGTCGAGCAGCGTCGCCACGCGCTTGCCGGAGACGTCGAACACCGTCACGGTCACGTGTGACTCCTCCGTGAGCGTGAAGCCGATGGTCGTGCGCGGGTTGAAGGGGTTGGGGTGGTTCTGCAAGAGCGCCGTCGCCTCCACCTCCGGCGTCTCCGGACCGCTCGCCGCCGGCGCGGGCACGTCGGTGCGCTCGCGAACCTCTGCCACGAGCTCCGCCGAAAGGACGCTCGCGGTCCCGCGGAAAGTGATGGCGTCGATGTACACGTCGTCGGAGTTGCCGCTGGCGTCGCACATGAAGCGGATCTTCGCGTTGGTCGGGAAGGTGTACGAGCTGCGCGGAATCGTGACCGTCGCCACGTACCACGTGTTGTTGTTGAAGTTCACGCCGCGCGCGTAGGAAGCCACCGTGTACCATGCCGAACCGTTGTAGTACTGCACCCAGAAGTCCTCGTTGTTCTCCATGCTCACCGCGATGAAGTAGAACTCGACTTCCAGCGTGTTGTAACCGGTCACGTTGTAGCTGCCCGTGTGGTAGAACGACGACGACACGCCGCTGTTGTCCTGGATGTCCGCGGCCGCGCTTCCCTGCCAGGCGTAGGTGCCGCGCGTGTAGCGCGAGCAGTCGCCGCCGCCGTCGGTGTAGCTGCCCCAGCCGCTCTCGAAGTCGTCGTACGTGATCGTCGCCCAGGAGCCGGGCTCGCTCACGGTGATGTAGTCAACTTTGGTCTCCTGGTCGGAGCCGGCGGCGTTGGTCGCCGTGAGCGTCACCGTGTAGGTGCCGGCGGCGGTGTAGCTATGGCTGGGATTCTGCGCCGTGGACGTGCCCTGGTCGCCGAAGTTCCAGCTCCACGAGGTCGGCCCGTTGGTCGACAGGTCGGTGAACTGTACCGCGAGCGGTACCGTCCCCGCAGTGGGGTTGGCGCTGAACTCGGCCACCGGCGGCGGCAGCACAGCCTCCGTAACACTAATGTCGTCGAAGGCGAACCCGTCCGTCGTGATGGCGTAGTTGTCGTACTGCTGGAACTTGATCACGAAGGTGCCGGTGAGGCTCAGCCCCGCCGACGCGGCCAGCTGGTCCACATCCAGGTTGAAGCTGTTCCAGGTGTTGTTGGAATAGCTCGACCCGTTGAGGTTCAGCACCTTGACGAAGCTCGAGCCGCCGTTGCTGGAGAAGTAGATGCCGTCCTGGCTGTGCGTCTCGTCTCCGAACTCTTTCCACCAGAAGTCCAGGTCCACCTGGCTCTTGCCGGCGAGATTCACGTGCAGCCAGGACTCGGTCTGCGCGTAAGTGCCGTTGGTGATGGCGTCCATCACCATGTGATAGCTGCCCGAGTGCGGCGTGTTGGTCGAGAGGATCCGGATGCGCCCGTTGCTGGTGACGTTCGTCGTCCAGTACTGGTCGAGCGCGCCGGACTCGAAGCCGGTGCTGTAGGGCAGGTTGGCGTAGCCGCTGCCCGGCGCCGTCACCGTGATGTAGTCCACCTTGGTCTCGCCGTCGGAGCCGTAGGCGTTCGTCGCCGTGAGCGACACCGTGTAGGTCCCTGGCGAGGTGTAGGTGTGGCTGGGGTTCTGCGCGCTCGAGGTGCCCAGGTCGCCGAAGTTCCAGCTCCACGAGGTGGGGCTGCCGCTGGACTGGTCGGTGAAGGAAACCAGGAGCGGCGCGTCGCCGCTGGTGGGCGCGCCGGTGAACGCCGCCGTCGGCGGCGTCGGCCCGCCGCCGCCGCCCACCGCGGCCTCGGCGTCGACCATGCCGTAGCCGCTGTAGCGGTCCCAGCCCCCGCCCGCCTCGACGTTGACGATGTCGATGGCGGAGCTCACGAGCTGGCTGCGGACCTGCGCCGGGGTCCAGGTGGGGTTCTGCGACTTGATGAGCGCGCACACGCCGGCTACGTACGGCGTCGCGCACGAGGTCCCGTTGAAGAAGGGCTCGTAGTCCCCGCTGCGGTAGCCACCGCTGCCCTGGATGTCCGACGTGGGCAGGATGGTGGGACCGAGGATGTCCACCGCGCCCGCCGCGTCGGGGCTGTTGGTACCGTAGTTCGATCCCCACCAGCGCTCGCCGTCGCAGGTGTACCCGTTGGGATCGGTGGAGACGCCAGGGTTGCACTCGGAGCTGAGACTGCTGCTGCGCTTGCGGTCGCCGCAGGGGGAGGCCGCGCCCACGCCGATCACGTACGTATTGATCGCGGGGTAGCTGATGGTGCTGCGGTTCTCGTTGCCCGTGGCGGCAAGGATGGTGACGCCGGCGTTATACGCGTACTGGATGGCGGCATCCGTCGAGGGGTCGCTGCTGATGGCCGCGCCCAGGCTCATGCTGATGATGTCGGCGCCGTTGTCGGCCGCATGGTAGATGGCGTTGATGATCGCCGAGAAGTACATCGTGCCCGCGCTGTTGGCCACCTTGAGCGGCATGACGCGCACGCCCGGCGCCGCGCCGCAGGCGCCGAGGCCGTTGTTGACCTTGGCCGCCGCGACACCCGCGCAGCAGGTGCCGTGCCCGGCGCCGGCCGCGTTGTCGTCGGGGTTGCTGTCGTTGTCGCCGTAGTCGTAGCCGGCGACCAGCGTGAGGTCGGGATGATCTAGATCGACGCCCGAATCGATGATGGCCAGGATCACGCTCGAGCTGCCGAAGCCCTGGCTCGCGTCCCACGCACCCTGGGCGTTGGCGTCGAAGCCGGGCGTGCCCACCGTGTTCGGGAGCGTGTGGTCATAGGTGCCGCCCCAGTCCAGGTCGGGCAGCTGTGCCGTGTTGTTGTGCCCCCAGGAGTCGGCATAGAGCGGATCGCTGGGAACCACGGCCGGAAACGCCACCCAGTCCGGCGTGGCTGCCTCGACGTTGGGATCCGCCGCGTAGCGCCGGATCACGTCTTCGATGTCGGCGCCCCGCTGAAGCTCGAACATGTACCAGCGGTCCACACCGAGGCGGACCGCTTCGCCCGCGTTCTTGGGCTGGATGAATGGCCGCGAGATCTTCGTGACCCCCAGCTGCCCGCTGAGCGCGTCCACGGAAGCGAATCCCGTTTCGACGCCCTTGGCGGCGGCGCCCCGCTGGAACCCGATGTCCAGCTTCGAGCGTTCCATGCTCGACTCTCTGAACTTGACCAGGATGCGATCCGGCGCGTAGGGAAGGACGTTTTCGCCGCTCGCGGCGAAGCCCTTCTGCGCCGGAGAGAACGCGCGTGGCGCGGCTGGCGCCGCCATGGCGAGAAGCGGTATGACGACCAAAAGCAGAGACATGCAGACGGTCAATACCTTGCGATTCATCGTTTTCTCCTAACCGTTCGTGCCATTCGCCCGCGATCTTGCCGTCGCGCAACGGCCGCGTCACGGGCGATCAAGGGGACAAAGACACAGGACGCTCTTGCGTCCCACTCGGTTGGATACTGCTGTTGGCTCCCCCCTCTCTTCGACGGCCAATGGCCGACAGGCGTGAATCGCTCCGGCGCATGCCGGTTGGACGGCGCGATCATCCCCGGGAATAGCGGCGGAATTGTACGCCGGCGGGGGGTGCCCGGTCTACCTGGTCAAGCAACAAAAGTGTGGGGGGCGAAAGAAAACACTCGGGTGTAAAGCCCGAGTGTAAAGTGGATTTGACAGTGCGGGTGCCGCGGCGCCCGCATCCCGCCCGTCCTCGAATGCCGGAGGGGCCACGCGGACCCGGCCCCCGGCCGCCGTCCCGGCTAGCTCGCCTCGGAGAACTCGTTTCGATACCGCGCCACGCCCGACACCCGGTCCATCCGCTTCGCGTCCAGGATCATCGCCATGAAGGCCCAGTCCGGGACTTCCCACGTGCACGAGATGCCGTGCTCGCTGGCGCGCTGGAATCCGAACCGCGGATAGTATTCACGGTGTCCCAGCACCACGACGAACGGGCAGCCCGCCGCGCGGAGCTTGGCCAGGCCGTGACCGACCAGCTCCTGCCCCACCCCTCGGTTCTGGTGCGACGGGAGCACCGCCATCGGCCCCAGGCCCGCCCCTTCCACCGGCTTCTTGCCTTCGAGCATTACCGGTGTAAAGAGGATGTGCCCCACGACGCTGCCCTCGACGACCGCCACCAGCGAGATCGCCTCGCGGCAGTTCCGCCGCAGGGCGTCCACCAGGTCGGCTTCGTCGGGGCGGCCGAACGCCGCCTCGTTCACCTTGCGAACGACGGCGACGTCGGCGGGTCTTTCCTCGCGAATCTCCAACGGTCCTCCGAGGACTAACGGTACCCCGCCGCGGTCAATTCGTCCAGCGTCGTAAACGCCTTCGGGGGTTTCAGGTGCGGCGCGAGAAACTTGTATATCTTCAGGCGGATCTCCCGCGCCCGCTTCGTATCCAGCCGGTCGAAGGAGTGGCCGCCCGGCAGATCCTCGAAGATCTCGTATTCGAACTTCTTTCCCTCGGCCTTGAGCGCGCGGATCAAGTGTTCCACTTCGAGGACGTTCACGTCCTCGTCGTTCGTGTTGGTGTGGACCAGGAGCGGCGTCTTCAGGAGGTGCGCCTTGTTCACCGGCGAGCGGCGGCGGTACTCGTCCACGTCCTCGTGCGCCGTCTTGCCGATGTGGTACTCCGCCGAATAGAGCTCGCGGTAGTCGTCCTCGTAGTAGCCCATGCGCGCCACCAGGTCGCTCACTGGCACGCCGGCAAACGCAGCTTTGTAGTGATCCGGATGGTCGAAGATGTTGTGTAGCGCGATCAGTCCGCCGTGGCTCCAGCCCACGATGCCCACCCGGTTCCCGTCCACGAACGGATAGTTCTCGATCATGTAGGCGCGGCTGGCGTCCACGTCCTCCACTTCCAGTCCGCCGTAGTCGATTTTCTGGTAGTGCGACTTCCCGTAGCCCGTGCTGCCGCGGTACTCGGCGGCCACGACGACGTACCCCTGCCCCACCATCTCGCGAACGATGTGCGTGTAATACGTGCTGAAGTCCGCGTGCACACCGCCGTGCGGGAAGACGATCAGCGGGTACTTCTTGGAGCGGTCGATAGCCTTGGGGATGATGACGTACGACCAGAACTTCGTCGGGTTGCCCGCGCCCAGCGCCGTCGGGTTCTTCTCCTTGGCCAGCGGCGGACCCGTGATGTAGACCTTGTCCACCCACGCGACGTCCCCCACCCTTTCGAACCAGATGAGGTCGTCGATCTTCTTCTCGAGGACGTCGAGCCGGTGGCCCAGATTCTCGCTGTGTTTCTTCAGCACCTCGAGCTCGGTCTCCGGCTCCGCCGCGTCCTGGGCGCGAACGGGCGAGACCGCGACGGCCAGAGCGGCGGCGACGATGGCGGCAATGCCGCATATCCGCTTCATGACAGTTCCTTCCTTGCAGGTTTGAAGGGATGGATGGGTCCGGTCTTCACGCCAACTAGATTAGCACGCGCGCGCGCGGGTGGGCAGGCGAGCTCGAAGAACGGACATAAGTGATTGTTCCAATGGCGGTTAGGGGGTCGTCCCGAGCTCGGTTTCGTGATATAATGTTATTCACAGAGGGATAGCGACGTGCACGAGATGTCGATCGCCCAGAGCATCGTCGAAATCGTCGAGGAGACCCTGCGCGCGGAGCCCGGGACCCGCGTCGAGCGCGTGGTCGTTCGCATCGGGAGGCTGGTGGCCGTGGGCCCCGACTCCCTCGCTTTCTGCTACGAGGCGATCACCGAGGGGACGGCGCTGGCCGGCTCCGATCTGGTCGTCGAGGAGGTTCCCGTGCGCGTTCGCTGCCGCGCCTGCGGTGAGACCACCGAGCTGGAAACGTTCACCTTTCGTTGCGCGCGCTGCGGGGGCGTCGAGCTGAGCGCTCTCAGTGGAAACGAATTGGTCGTGAGCCATATCGAGGTCGAGCAGTGAAGATCATCACCGTCGAACGAAAGGTGCTGAAGAAGAACGACGAGGTTGCGGCGGAGAACCGCGAGACGTTCCGCCGGCAAGGCATCTTCGCCATCAATCTGCTGAGCAGCCCCGGCGCCGGCAAGACCACGCTGCTGGAAAAGACCATCGCCGCTCTGGCTGGCGCCCTTCGTCTGGCCGTGGTAGAGGGGGACGTGCAGACGGATCTCGACGCCCAGCGTATTTCCCGGCAGGGCGTGCCCGTCGTACAAATCGTGACCCACGGCGCCTGCCACCTGGAAGCGCCGCTCGTGCAGGACGCGATGGCCCGGCTGGCGATGGACAGCATCGATCTTCTCATCATCGAGAACGTGGGCAACCTGGTCTGTCCGGCGAGCTTCGACCTGGGCGAGCACGTCAAGGTCATCGTCGCCAGCACGCCCGAAGGCGACGACAAGCCCATCAAGTACCCCAAGATGTTCCGCGTGTGCGACGTCTGCGTGCTCAACAAGATCGACCTGCTCCCCCACGTCGACTTCGACACGGAACGCTTCAAGCGCTTCGCCCTCGAGATCAACCCCCGCATCACGTTCTTCGAGACGTCTGCGCGAACCGGTGAGGGCGTGGAGGAATGGGTGGAATGGCTGCGGCGACGGAGCGCGCCCGCGCGGTAGCAGCCACCGACACATGGCGCGATCCCAACCCAACCGGTTTCCACTCGAACGGCTTCGTGTGACGATTCAGGGCGCCGTCCAAGGGGTGGGCTTTCGCCCCTTCGTGTACAAGCTGGCGCGCTCGCTCTCCCTCGCCGGTTGGGTCAACAACTCCGTCCATGGTGTCACCGTCGAGGTCGAGGGTCCCGGTAGCCGGCTCCTCGAGTTTCTCGCGCGCCTCACCCCCGAGGCCCCTCCGCAGGCCCGCATTCACAGCATGGAGTCGACTTACCTCGACGCGGTCGGGTACACCGCGTTCGCGATCCGCGAGAGCGACGCGGCCGGCGCGCGAACCGCGATCGTGCTGCCCGACGTCGCGACGTGTGGCGACTGCCTGCGCGAGGTGTTCGACCCGGGCGACCGCCGTTACCGCTATCCCTTCACCAACTGTACGAACTGCGGGCCGCGTTTCAGCATCGTCGAGTCGTTGCCCTACGACCGCGCGAATACGACCATGCGCGGTTTCGTCATGTGCGAGGCGTGCCGTGCCGAGTACGAGGACCCGGCCAGCCGACGCTTCCACGCTCAGCCCAACGCCTGTCCGGTATGCGGACCCCGGCTGATGCTGTGGGACGCCGCGGGGCGCGCCCTGGCGGCCGAGCACGACGCGCTCCGGCATGCGGCCGACGCTGTCGGGCGTGGCGAGATCGTCGCCCTCAAGGGGCTGGGAGGGTTTCACCTTGTGGTCGACGCCCGCAACGACGCGGCGGTACGGCGGCTGCGCTCCCGGAAGCATCGCGAGGAGAAGCCGCTGGCGCTCATGTATGCGTCGCTGGAGAACGCCGCGCTGGACACCGAGATCGACGCCAGCGAACGGCGGCTGCTGCTCTCGTCGGCCGCGCCCATCGTGTTGCTGCGGCGGCGCGCGTCCGCCCAGGTCGCCGCGTCGGTGGCGCCGGGCAACCCCTATCTTGGCGTCATGTTGCCGTACACGCCGCTCCATCACCTGCTGCTGGACGAGCTGCGCGCCCCTATCGTCGCCACCAGCGGCAATCTGTCCAACGAGCCCATCTGCACGGACGAACGCGAGGCGTTGCAGCGGCTGGGCGGCGTCGCCGACGTGTTTCTCGTGCACGACCGCCCCATCGCCCGGCACGTCGACGACTCCATCGTTCACGTCGTCGCGGGCCGGGACCAGCTCCTGCGCCGCGCGCGCGGGTATGCCCCGCTGCCGTTTCGTCTGCCCGCCGCCGGCGGCCGGGTGCTGGCCGTGGGCGGCTATCTCAAGAACACGGTGGCGCTCGCCATCGACGACCAGGTCTTCGTGAGTCAGCACGTAGGCGACCTCGATACCGAAGCGGCCTACCGCGCGTTCGAGGAGGTCATCGCCAGTCTCACCCGGCTCTACGAGGCTCGACCCGAGGTCGTCGCCTGCGACCTGCACCCCGACTATTCCTCCACCCACTACGCCCGCGCCCTCGACGCGCGACCGCGCGGGGTGCAGCACCACCTGGCCCACGTCCTCGCGTGCATGGTCGAGAACGAGTTCGACGCGCCCGCGCTGGGCGTCGCCTGGGACGGCACGGGTTACGGGACGGACGGGACCATCTGGGGCGGCGAGTTCTTTCACGTCACCGCGGAGACAACGCGCCGCGTGGCGCACTTGCGCACGTTCCCGTTGCCGGGCGGCGAGCAGGCGATCCGCGAACCCCGGCGCTCGGCGCTGGGCCTGCTCTTCGAGCTGGCGGGAAAGGTCAATGCCGACTGGGCGGACCTGGCTTCGTCGGCGTCGTTCACCGCGCAGGAGCGGCGCGTCGTGGAGCAAATGCTGCGCGAACGCGTCAACTCGCCGCGCACCTCCAGCGTTGGCCGGCTCTTCGACGCCGTCGCCTCGCTCCTGGGGCTGCGACAGATCAACCACTTCGAGGGTCAGGCAGCCATGGAACTGGAGTTCCAGATCGCCGCGCTCGCGTCCGCCGACGACTGTGCCTACACGCTCGCCCTGCGCGAAGCGGAAGAGGGTCTTGTACGCGTCGACTGGGAGCCCCTGGTGCGCGCCATTGTCACCGACCTTCGCCGGGGAGCCGCTCCGCGCTCGATTGCGCGCGCCTTCCACGACGCCATGGCGTCGGCGGTGGTGGCGGTAGCGGAGCGGGTCGGAGCGCGTAGTGTCGTGCTGAGCGGAGGCTGCTTCCAGAACCGGTACCTCTCGGAGGAGACGATCCGGCGGCTGCGCGATCGGGGTTTCCGTCCCTACTGGCACCAGCGCATTCCCCCCAATGACGGCGGCATCGCGCTGGGGCAGGTCGCGGCCGTTGCGGAAAGCCGTTTTTTCGACGGAGCTTTCGTCATATAGTGGAGGTGAGGAGCACACGATGTGCCTGGCCGTTCCGGGAAAAATACTCAGCGTTTCGGGTGACGACTCCGCCCTTCGCACGGGACGCGTGAGCTTCGGCGGCGTGGTCAAGGAGGTCAGCCTGGCCTATACGCCCGACGCGCGCGTGGACGACTACGTCATCGTGCACGCGGGTTTCGCCATCAGCACCGTGGACGAGGCCGAGGCCAACCAGATCTTCGGCTACCTCGACGAGTTGACCCAGCGGGGCGACGCGCTCGACGCCGGAGGGCCGGAGGAGGCGTCGTGAGATTCCAGGACGAGTACCGCGACGCCGAGCGCGCGCGCCAGTTCCAGGCCGCCATTGCGCGGGTTACGACGCGCCCCTGGACGATCATGGAGATCTGCGGGGGCCAGACCCACGCGATCGTGCGCTACGGCATCGACGAGCTGCTGCCGGCGTCGATCACGCTCGTCCACGGCCCCGGCTGTCCCGTATGCGTGACGCCCGTCGAGATGATCGACCGGGCCATCCGCGTCGCGGCCCGCGACGGCGTCATATTCTGTTCCTTCGGGGACATGCTCCGCGTGCCGGGCAGCCGGGAGGACCTCACCTCGGTCAGGGCGCAGGGGGGAGACGTCCGCGTGGTCTACTCGCCCCTCGACGCGCTGCAGATCGCGCGCGAACACCCGCAGAGAGAGGTCGTCTTCTTCGGCGTCGGTTTCGAGACCACCGCCCCCGCCACCGCTATGGCCGTGCACCAAGCGCGCCAGCTCGGCGTCGGTAACTTCTCGCTGCTCGTCGCACACGTGCTCGTCCCCCCCGCCATGGAGGCGATCCTGTCGGCGCCGGACAACCGCGTGCAGGGATTCCTCGCCGCCGGACACGTCTGCACCGTCATGGGCTACACAGAGTACGAGCCCCTGAGCCGGCGCTACCGCGTTCCCATCGTCGTCACGGGATTCGAGCCCCTCGACATCCTGCACGGCCTCTATCTCTGCGTCGCCCAGCTCGAGGAGGGACGCGCGGAAGTCGAGAACGCCTACACACGCGTCGTCCGCCGCGAAGGCAACGCGCCCGCGCAGGACGTGATGCGTCGCGTCTTCCGGGTGGTGCCCCGAAAGTGGCGCGGGATCGGCGAGATCTCCGAGAGCGGCCTGGGGCTGCGCGAGGAGTACGCCGCATTCGACGCCGAGCTCAAGTTCGGCGCCGAAGACATCCGCGCGGAGGAATCGCCCGAGTGCATCGCCGGCCTCGTCCTGCAAGGGGCCAAGAAGCCTACGGAGTGCGCCGCGTTCGGCACGCGCTGCACCCCCGAGCGGCCGCTGGGGGCACCCATGGTGTCCACCGAAGGGGCTTGTGCCGCCTACTACCGCTACCGTCACGCCGGCATGGCGAGCAATGAGTGACAACACGGACAAGCATCCCCCGGGGCCGCGGTCGTGCCCCATCCCCATCGCGCAGTATCCCCACGTCATGGCGGCTCACGGCGGTGGCGGCAAGTTGATGCACGAGCTCGTCCGGCGGATGTTCGTCGCGACCCTGAAGAGTCCGGAGCTCGAGGCGGAGCACGACGGCGCCGTGCTTCCCGTGTCTCCCGGGCGGCTCGCCTTCACCACCGACTCGTTCGTCATCAGCCCGTTGTTCTTCCCCGGCGGCGACATCGGCTCCCTCGCCGTACACGGCACGGTGAATGATCTCGCCATGTGTGGCGCGAGGCCCTACGTGCTGAGCGCGGGCTTCATCCTGGAGGAAGGCCTCCCCATGGAGGACCTGTGGCGCATCGTCTGTTCGCTGCGCGACGCCGCGCTGGAGGCCGGCGTGCGCGTCGTCACCGGGGACACCAAGGTGGTCGAGCGGGGTAAGGGGGACGGTGTGTTCATCAACACGTCGGGGATCGGTCTGATCGATCACGATCTGCGCATCGGACCGACGTCGATCCGCGGCGGCGACGTCATTGTCCTCAGCGGCGACATCGGCCGTCATGGCATCGCCGTCATGGCGGTGCGGTCCGGCTTGGAGTTCGAGCGCCCCGTCACCAGCGATAGCGCCAGCGTCGCCGGGATCGTCGCCGAGCTGCTCGCTGCCGGCCTGGAGATCCACTGCATGCGCGACCTGACGCGAGGCGGACTGTCGTCCGCGCTCGTCGAGATTGCCCACAAGGCGCGGCGAGCCGTTCACATCGAGGAGAAGCAGATTGTCGTGATGCCGGAGGTCCGGGGGGCGTGCGAGATGCTCGGATTCGATCCTCTCTATGTGGCCAATGAAGGAAGATTCGTCGTCATCCTTCCCGCCGCACAGGCGGAACGGGCGCTGGCCATCATCCGCCGACATCCCCACGGCCGGGACGCTCGTATCATCGGAACGGCGGTTGCGGACGAGCGGCCCATCGTCACCATGACCAGTCGCATCGGCACGCGCCGCATGATCGACATGCTCAGCGGCGAGCAGCTCCCGCGGATCTGCTGAGCGGTTCACCGCCGCCATGGTCGAGGGATCGGATCGCTCGGCGGATGCGGTCGGCGATCTCAGGCACCTTCGCCGACAGCGTGGCCTCGTGCCGCAGCTCGGGAACGGCGATACCTATCAGCGTGAAGGTCGTGCCCCGCAGCGCGGGCGTGACCGCTTTCAGCAGCTTCACCGCTTGGACGGCGGACGGAAGGTGCGCGTGCCCCCAGCGGTCGTCGATATCGGCGAACGGTTCCTCGTAGACGGCGACGGCTCCGGGCGCCCCCCGGCTCAGCAGGGCGTCGATTACCACGACGCGCTGCCTACCCTCCATGAGTTCGTCCCAACGCAAGAGATCGCTCCCGCCCACGACGAAATCGGCCCGGCGCCGAAGTCCCTGGTCGCAGGCTAGGCTCTCGACGACCCGGCACCCGATGCCGTCGTCGCCGACCAGGGCGTTGCCCAGGCCGATCACCAGAAGGGGTTTCATGCCCTGCGCTCCTCCGCGAACTCCGGTGACGCCGGCAGGCGGATGGTGACGACCGTACCCTTGCCGACCTCGCTGGCCACGGAAATGGTCCCCCGGTGTTTCGTGATGATTCCGTAGGCAATGGAGAGACCCAAACCGGTTCCCGCGCCGTCCTTCTTGGTCGTGTAGAAGGGATCGAAGACCCTGTCGATGTCTCCCGGGGGGATCCCGCAGCCGGTGTCGGATACTTGGATTTCCACCAGCGCATCCTTGGTCGCGACCACCTCGACCGTCAGCAGGCCTCTTTCTCCCATCGCCTGCACCGCGTTCATTACGATGTTCATGAATACCTGCTGCAGCTGCGACCGGTCTGCCAACACCATGGGCACGGTGGCATCATAGTTCTTCTTCAGCTTCACATTGAAGAAGAGCGCCTGCTTGCTCATCAGCGCCAGAGTCTCGTCGATCATCTGGAGTACGTCGACGCGATCCGACCCCGCTTCCTGCTGTCGGGAGAATTCCAGCAGGCCCTTGACGATTTCCCGGCAACGATCGCTCTGACGGACGACCTCTTCCAGGTTCTGCCGAGCGGGGTGCTCGATGGGGAGGTCTTCGAGTGCCAGGGAGGTGAGGGATAGCACTCCGCCCAGTGGATTGTTGATCTCGTGTGCGACACCGGCCGCGAGCATGCCCAGCGAGGCCAGCTTCTCACTCTGGGCAACGCGATTCTGCATGGCGATCAACTGCTCACTCCTCTGCTGAACCTTTTCTTCCAGTGTACGTCCCCACTCTTCCTGCGCTTCCTGCATCTGACGCAAGCTTTCCGACATCTGGTTGAACGACCGGGCCAGCAACGCGATCTCGCCCCGCCCGTCGATTCTCACGTCCTGGTCAAAGCGGCCGGCCGCCAGATTGTGCGTGGCCGCTACCATTGCTCCGATGGGACGCGTGATTTGACGCACCATGAAATCGGTGACAATGATGATGAGCAGGAATCCCGCGGTGGCGATGGCGAAGAACGAGAGAATGACGCGGTCGCGCGTCGCGGTGTAGAGCCTCTGCAGCACGCCGACGCGGAGGGCGCCGACGACGTCTCCAGCGTAGTTGCGAAGGGGCTCGTAGGCGCTCACATAGCCCTGCTCGTCGGCAACGCCACGCCTATCCCACGCCGCACCCTCGCCCGCTGCCGAACCGCGTACGGCCTGGGATGCACGCCTGCCCACCGCCCGTTCGCCGCGCGCGTTCTTCACGCTGGTGGATATGCAGACGTCGTGCTGGAAGATGCCGACGGCGCCCACATGCTTGTCCTGGTAGCGCTCACCTCCGTAGAGCACGTTCCAGACGCCGTCGACCATCTCGTAGTTCCGGTTCAGGAGGATCCCACCGTAGAGTGCCCCGGACACGGGACGGTCCGCCGAGCGCACGGGCGCCGCCGCCATCATGACCAGTCCGGAGGTCACGGCACTTGGCTCCGGTGACGAACCCCCGGACGGCGACGCAGAAACGGGAAGCTGCGCGCGCGCTCGCAGTTCCGGGTTCTCACGGGCCAGTTGTTCGTGGGTCAGTATTTCCGTCGCCGCGGCGCTACGCCCGCTCAGCGCTGCGGCCACCAGGTTCAGCGAGGACACATCGTCCCCCGCGTGGCGACGCTCGGTCGTACGACCGATGACCACGCCCCGCGGGTCCGTTACCGTGAGAAAGTCGAACCCGTTGTCGCACCGTATTCTGTCCAGGTGATCGACAAGGGCGGAAGTGTCCCCCGCCGCGAGGTAGTGCTCGACCGAGGGGCCGAACGCGGTCAGTCGGACGACGAGCTCCAGCCCCAGCAGCCGCTGTTCGTAGATGGTGCGAACCGTGCCCAGGTTGTGGGCGAGCGCGCGGTGCATCTGGGCCATGATCGTCGAGCTGACGATCCAGGACCCGATGAGCGAAGTCACCAGTCCGCCGATGCCGAGTATGACCAGATAGCGGGACAGGAGCCTGGCACGGAGCGAACGCCGGTCCCATAACCTGTCAAGCCACATGGTCCTTCCGCACCACATGCACGGAGCAGGAGATGCACGGGTCGTAGGCCCGCGCGATCATCTCGAGCATCCGTGCCATGTCGTCGCCTCCCTTGCTGCGTGCCACCGCGTGCCGGAAATGATCCTCCATGCTGGCCGCGTTGATCGCCGTGGGAGTGATCACGTCGGCCCGCACAATGTGGCCGCCTGCATCGTACGTGTAGCTGTGGATGAGGAGGCCGCGCGGCGCCTCGGTGATCGCGGTTCCCGTACCCTCCCGCGGCCGGATGCTCGGCGGCTCCTCGTCGGCGAGCCCTGCGTGCAAGAGCTCGTCCACCGTCGCCAGCGCAGCCTCGACGTCGTTGACCAGCTCCACCGCCTGCGCCTTGTTGTTGTCCATGGGGTTGCGAAATGGAGCTGCCAGCTCGAGCTGCTGCATCGCCTCGACGGCTCTCCCCCTCAACAAGTCTCCGTTTATCGCGAGCCTGGCCAGCGCGCCCACCATGAAGGGGCGGCCCTCGAAGCGGCTGTGCTTGGCATGCGAGTGCCCGACCACCTCCTCGGTCGCGACGGCCCGGTAGTCGGCCGCGGCGAACGTCTGGCGCGTGGGCGCGGCCAGCATGTCGATGAGGTCGCCGTGGTAGTAGCCGTACCACGCCGAGGACCTCAGCGCCGCGAAGGCGATGTCGGCGTCGGCGAAGGGCTCTTGGGGCAGGCCGGCCAGGAGCTCGATCATCCGGTCGCAATCCTCCCGCTCCCTTTCCAGCGCATCCTTCAGCGCCACCAGTTGCCGAGTCGTGGGCAGCGCGCCGAATCCCCCGAGCACGGCGTTCACCGGATGGATGGCGCGGCCGCCGAGCGTTTCCTGTATGGCGTTGCCCAGCTTCTTCAGCCGCAGGCCGATGGCCACGGCATCGCCGTGTTTCTCGACCATCGCGGCCGCGCTCGGATAGCCGAGGTAATCGGGAAGCGCGAGTAGAAACAGGTGCAGCGCGTGGCTCTCGATGCTCTCGCCGCGGTACATGAGGTCCCGCAGCCCCTGCGTTTGCGCGCTGGGCCGAATCCCGAACGCCGCCTCGGTGGCCTTGAGGGACGTCAGCGAGTGGGCGACGGAACAGATGGCGCAGATCCGGGATACGATTTGCGCGACGTCTCCATAGCTCCGGCCGCGGAGCAGTCTTTCGATAAGCCGCGCGCCCTCGAATATCTTGAACTGGACGTCGCTGACCTCGTTGCCATCCAGTTCGACCACGATGCCACCATGCCCTTCCACGCGGGCCAAATGGTTAACCTCGATCGTCCGCTTCATGGTGGTACGCTCCACTTCAAGATTCATGAGTCGCTACTGAGCGCCAGGGGGCGAAGGTGGCGAGCTTTCTTTCTAGCTGCCCGCGCGCGATTCCCTTCTCCTCGTAGGTCGCCAGCGCCGACTCGACGTTCGCGTCCATGCAGGGGCCACGGCAGGCCACGCACGGGATCCCCAGGCCGGGGCAGCGGGCCCCACACCCGCCCACGGTCAGAGGGCCCAGACACGGAAGAGAGCTCTCGACGAGCAGGCAGCTGTGCTCTTGCATCTTGCACTCGGCGCAGACCGGGGTGGTGACGGTGAGCGGGCGGTTGCCGTTGAGCAGGCCCGCGATGCCCGCGATCAACTCGTCGGCCTCGATGGGGCAGCCGGTGATCTTGAGATCCACGTCCACGACTTCGTGCAACGCCTTGGCCGCCATGGTGTCGAATTCTAGACCCGCCTCGCCGTATACGTCGCGCAGGAGCCCCTCCCGGTCCATGCCTCGGTCCATGGCGGCGATCCCGCCCCACACGGCGCAGGTGCCGATGGCGACGAGCAGTCCGGCGCGCTCCCTGATGCGCCGCAGAGTCTCCTCGTCCCTCTTACTCAGCACGGCGCCCTCGACGAAGGCGATGTCCAGGGCGCTCTCCGTGTCGTTCGCCGAGGATGCCATCGAGAAATCCTTCACTTCGAGGGCGCGCAGGATGTCCAACAGCTGGTCCTCGCAATTCAGGATCACCAGCTGGTCACCCGCGCAGCCCGTGAGTCCGAATATGCCCACCGACGGTGCGCTCATCTCGCTCGTTCTTCCTTCCTGGCCGGGCGCGGCGCCCTTGCCGGCGCGCCGGCGCGTCAAATCATCTCCGGCAGGTTCATCGCGTCCCAGTACGTGAAGATGGGGCCGTGAATGCACGTGTACTTGTAACCCACGCTGCAGTGCCCGCACTTACCCACACCGCACTTCATACGCCGCTCCAGCGACATGAGGATGCGATCCTTGGCGAAGCCCAGAGCGAGCAACCGCTCCAGCACGAATCGGTACACAATGGGCGGCCCACACACGGCGGCATAGGTCGTCGCGGGATCCACCGTGGTCATGTCGAACATGGTCGGCAGCAGGCCGACGTGGTTTCTCCATGTTCCCGAGGGGTCGCGGTCCACGGTCAGCAGACACGTCACGTCGGCTCGGTCGACGAGCGACTCGAACTCTTCCCGGAAGAGCATGTCGCGCGGCGTCTTGGCTCCATACATCAGCGTGATGCGCACGAAGCGCGCTCGGTTGTCGAGCGCGTACCACAAGAGCGACCGCAGCGGCGCCATCCCCAGCCCCCCGGCCACGAGCAGGAGGTCTTTCCCCTCGATACGCTCGACGGGAAAGCCGTTGCCGTAGGGGCCGCGCACACCCACCACGTCGCCCGTGTTCAGCCGGTACAGAGCCGACGTTAGCCGTCCCACGCGCCGCACGCACAACTCCAGCACGCCGGGCCGGCTGGGCGAAGAGGAGATGGAGATGGGCGCTTCTCCGCAACCGGGCACACTCAGCATTACGAACTGGCCCGGCCGGTGCTGAAACGCCGCCGCCTGGGCATCGTCGAGAAACCGGAACGTAAAGAGGTGGTTGTCCGCCACCATCTTGTAGATGTTCACCAGCCGCGCCATCTTGGGCAGATAGGGGTTTTCTGTGAGCGCGGGCTCGTAGGCGATCTCGTCACGCATTTGCAACATGCTCCGCACCTCTCAGCTGGTTTATGACCTCAATAATGTCTATCTTCACGGGGCACGTCACGATGCAGCGACCGCAGCCGATGCAGCTGGGGCGCCCGAACTCGGCCACGAATCCCCGCTGTTTGTGATAGAAGCGAAACTTGATGCGGCTGGCCCGGGACTCCCTGAAGTTATCGCCGCCGGCGACCAGGGCATGGGTAGAGAACAAGCAGGAGTCCCACTGGCGCACGCGACGGCCCTCCGTCGATCCCAGCTCGACCTCGTCCACCACGTCGTAGCAGTAGCACGTGGGACAGACCATGCTGCAGCTGCCGCAGGACAGGCACCGCTGCCCGAGCTCTTCCCATATCTCCGCGCGATACTCCATCTCGAAGATCTCGGGCAGGTCGCGGATCTCGACGTCGAGCTTGAATGCTTCGCGCTTGGCCTCGGAGTGCCGCTTATACGCGTCGATGTCCTCGCGGGTGACGTCTTCGAAGAGCGCGCCGGCCGACAACACCATGTCGTCGCCCCGGGCGGTGCCCACGAAGGTCAGGTAGTATTCTCCGATGTCGCAGAGGAACAAATCGAAGCCGTGCTCGACGAAATCCGCGCGCATGGAACGGCAGAAGCAGTGCTCGTCGGGGACGCAATCGATGCCAATGATAGCAACGTTCTGGCGCCGGGTCTGATAGTAGGGGTCCGGATACTTGCCTGCGAAGACTTCGTCCAGGATGTTGAGCCCGTAGATGTCGCAGGGATGGACGCCGAAGAGAACGATCTTCTTGTTCAGGTCTTCCGTCGCGGGCACGTAGCCGGTGTCCCGCCGGTACTCGAGCAGCGTCTCGCGCGGCGGCAGCACGTACTTCTTGGGGGGCAGGACAGTGCGGTCATAGTCGAGGGCAGCGTCCGACCACCGCTCCAGGTGCTCAAAGACGTACTTCCCCTTGCGCTCCACCGGCGCGTGGACCTCTCCGAACTGTTGCAGCACCGATGCGAACAGGTCGAGTTGCTGTTTTGGCAACTTCAGGATCTTCACGGCTCCTCATTTCCTTTCTACGGGATTGGGATCGAGCGCGGACGTGCCGGCGTACTGCCGGATCTTCTCCAGCAGCGAATACATGTCCACCGGCTTGGCGAAGAACTCGTCGTGACCCATCCACGCGCGCTCGGGAGAAATGGATAGGTGGGCCACGTGGGAGTACAGGGAGCTCACGACGAAGACCGCCGTCCGCTCGAGTTCCGGCGTCCGCCGTATCCTCTGAACGGCGAACAGGCCCTCGGTGCGTTCGTTCATCATGATGTCCATGATGATCACATCCGGTCGCTGGGCTATGGCCACGCGCAGGCCTTCTTCCCCGTCGCTGGCCTCGAACACGCTCATCTCGTTCGCCCTCAAGAACGAGCAGAGAGAGTCCCGGAAGTCTGGATCATCGTCCACTACCAGTATCTTTTTCGATCCCTTGCGCGCCTGTTTCGGCGACATGATTCTTACAGTCCCCCGTGGTTGTGCTGACGGGCAGCCGTACTCGAAACACCGAGCCGACACCCTCCTGGCTCTCCACCTCGATACATCCGCCCAGCTCGCTCACTATGCGCTTGCAAATGGGAAGACCGAGCCCCGTGCCGCTGGCATTGGTTTTGCCGTGGCGTTTTCCGCGGAAGAAATCGTCGAACAGAAACGGCAGGTCGTGTTCGCATACGCCGATGCCGGTGTCCGCGACAGAAAGCGTGACCTCGCCGCCCGACTGGCTGCCGGCGACGGTGACGGCGCCGCCCGGCTTGTTGTATTTTATGGCGTTGACGATCAGGTTGTCGCAGAGAACACCCAGGCAGTTGCGATCTCCCGTCACGACATACTCCTCATCGGGCATGTCGAGGATCAAAGATACGCTCTCTTGCGCGGCCATTCCCTCGTAGCTGCGCAGAATGGCCTGCGCGATGGCCTTGAGTTCCACGGCCACGTTCTCGCGCGCGAGACACCCGCCCTCCATCTTGGACAGAGTCAGCCAGTCGTCGATGATCTCCTGCATCTCCCGCGTCCTGCGGAGGCAGCGCTCCAACCACTCCTTCTTCTGCTCGACCAAACGCCCGCCAGCCTCCATTCGGTTCATCACGTCTAAGTACTGGTGGATGGCCACCAGCGGAGTCTTCAGTTGGTGAGAAACGAACGTGACGAAGCGGCGCTTCATCAGTTCCCGCTCCATCTCCGCACGGCGCGAGGCCATGAGCAGGTGTCGTCGCTCGAGTCCGCGAGAGACGATCATACGCAACTCATCCGGCTTGAACGGCTTGGGCAGAAAATCGTAGGCACCCGCCTTCATCGCGTCCACCGCCGTGGCAATGGTGGCGTATCCGGTGATCACGATGATAACGATGTCCGGGTCGATATCGTACACGCGCTCGATGACCTCGAGTCCGCTGATGCCGGGCATCTTCAGGTCTACCACGACGAGCGCGGGCTTGACCTCGGCGACACCCTTGAGTCCAGCGGCGCCGTCCTCAAAGGTCGTCACATCGTATCCCGTCTTTGCGAGCGTCTGCCGGCAGGCCAGCCTTATGGCGTAGTCATCGTCGATGACGACGATGGCCTCCCCGCCCCCGGCAGCGCCGAGCTCGCCTCTTGCAGCCGACACGTCGGTGTTCACCCGTGCCTGCGCCTTTCCACCGCTCTCTCTACGATTCCGAGAAAGCGATCGATATCGAGCGGCTTCGTCAGATAGGCATCGGGTCGGATCATCTCCACCTCGCCGGCCCGCGGAAATCGATCGTCCGGTGACTCCTGGATCGACGAAACCATCACAATCGGCGTGCTTCGGTACTGCTTGTATTCGTCCTGGTACTTGATGACCTGGTTGACGCCATACCCTTCCACGCTGGTCTCCATCATGATGTCGAGCACGATCAAGTCGGGATCGTGCTTCACCAGCTGTTCGAGTCCTTCGTGTCCGGACGTGGCTTCGAGCACGACATATCCGGCCGCTTCCAGCACCGGCCGCACCGATGCACGAAAGTCGTCGTCGTCGTCAATCACAAGCACCTTCTTGGCGCGATCCATTTTTGACTCCCTTCCGCGTGAACGGGACCACCTCTGGCGTTCCGGGTCGAGGTTCGTTACGTCCCGGATCACGGCGGCGTGGACCTTCGCGTCGAGGTCCTTCTGCGACTCCGGAGGCCGGACGCTGACCAGATTAATGACTCCTTGCACACCCGGCAAACCGCGGATCTCGCGCTCCAGACCGGTCCTCTGGTGGAAGAGGTCCACCTCTCCCTCCAGAGTCACCCGCGCGTGTTCCACCAGCGCGCAAACCGCGCCCGACGGGACGAGACGTTCCTCTTGCAGATACTCTGCGATGGTGTGCGCAACCTTCGTGTCGCTACGTTCATGGGGCGATTGCCCTTGCACGACCAACTCGACGGCAATGGCCACGATGCCTGGCACTCGAGCGACCGCCCGTTCCGCGGCGAGCTTCTGCTCGTAGCTTTCGACGCACCCGAACAGGGTGGCGACGCCGTCCTTCACCGCGATGGCGATCTCCAGT
>JAOTWK010000259.1 GCA_029862935.1 Gemmatimonadota bacterium
GCCGCGTTCACGCTCCAGGTCCATCGTGTCCAGGACCTGGGCGCGCATACGTCGTTTCTCCAGCGTCTGCGTGGCCTCGATCAGACGATCGGCAAGGGTGGACTTGCCGTGGTCGATGTGGGCGACGATGCAAAAGTTGCGAATGTGGTCCTGGCGCATGGCGCAATATAGCGGGCTCGGTCGGGGGCGTCGTGCCGGGTCTCACCACCGAGCGCGTCGCACACGCTGCCTTCCGACGGCCGGATGCGCGCCCTATCGTTGTCGGCATGGATCGCTTCGGCTGCGTGGTGTTTTCGGGTCGTGCGGTGCTCGTGGGCTTCAGGGATCGGCACCGCGGAGAAGCTGTTCCACCATCTCTACCTGCTATCGAGACGAGTGAGCCATGACATCACACAGATTCCCTGCCTCTAGCGCGATGGTGGTCGCCCTCGTCGCAGCCGTGGCGCACCCCTCGGCTGCACAGACGGTGCCGCGGACGGATCAACGGGTGGTGGCGAGGCACGGGGTGGTGGCGGCTGCACACCCGGAGGCGGCACGGGCCGGGCTCGCCATGCTCAGGGCCGGTGGAAATGCGATCGACGCGGCTGTGGCCGCGGCGTTTGCGGTCGGCGTCGTCGAGCCGATGATGTCGGGTGTGGGCGGGGGTGGCGCGATGACCCTGTGGCTCGCCGGCGAGGGCAGCGCCTGGCACGTGGAATTCTACGCCTCATCCGGAGAAAGACCCGACCACGAGCTGGATCGGTACGACGAGGATGAGGCGATTGCCGACTCGCTCGTCGCTCCTGAGCGCTGGGTGGCGGTGCCAGGCGCCGTGGCGGGCCTCCTCGAAGCGCACGAGCGCCACGGTACGCTGCCGCGGGAGCAGGTGCTGGCACCGGCGGTCCAACTGGCCCGCCAGGGATTCATCGTGCACCCTCTGCTCGCCACGGTCATCCGCGAGGCGTACCAGAAGCTGCACTACGACCGCCGGGCTGCCGCGCTGTTCTACCCGGACGAGTCGCCGTTGCAGACCGGCGATCGCTTGGTGCAGCCGGACCTCGCGACGACCCTCGAGCGGATTCAACGCGAAGGGCGGGACGGCTACTATCGGGGGGCCACGGCCAATGAGGTGGTCACCGCGCTCTCGGCGGGCGCGAACCCGATCACCCTGAGCGATTTGGCCGGTGTTACACCGCGGTGGCGCCGCCCGCTGTGCGGTATCTACCGCGGCTACACCGTCCTCACGGCTCCGCCCCCGCTGGCGGGTGTCGAGGTGCTCCAGACACTGGCGCTCCTCGAGCCGCTCGACCTCAGGGCAGCTGGACTCCCCATTCAGAGCGCCACGGTGCTGGGCGCGATTGTCGACGCGATCCGGGTTGCCCGAGCCGACTACGATCGATGGATCGGTGATCCGCGCGATGCCGGTGTTCCCGCAGTGGGCATGGCGAGCCGCGCCTATGCCGTTGAGCGATCCTCGGTCGTGGACCTTGCCTCCGTGCCGGCAGCGCTCGCGCCGGGCGATCCGTGGGCCGAGGAACATCAGCCCCTGCCCGAGGCGTGTGTGGCGGTGGGGAGCTTCCCGGCCACGACCCTGGACCGGCCGGTCCAAACGCCGGGCCACTCGGAGTCGGAAGCCGAAGGTGAAACGACCCACATCTCGGTGATCGATGCCGAGGGAAATGCCGTGTCGCTCACCTACACACTGGGGCTCTACTTCGGGACGGGCACCTACATCGGCGGGGCGTTCTATAACACGGCGTCGGGCAACTTCGGCGCTCCGACCGCGAACCGACGCGGGCCGTTCCGCACGCCCCGATCGAGCACCGCCCCCACACTGGTGCTGGCCGACGGACGTATCAAGATGGCGGTGGGCTCACCGGCGTCGGGCCGCATTCCGCCCGCAATCGTTCACACGATTCTCTACACGCTCGACTACGGTCTCGACCCGTGGACGGCCGTGTCGATGCCAAGGATCTACCCGTATTTCTCCAGTCCCGACGTTCGCCTTGAGCCCGGATTCGACACCGAAGTGCTCGCCGCGCTCCGCCACCGGGGCTATGTGCTCACCGCGCATGGGCCGCACGATCTGTATTTCGGAGGCGTGACCGTCGTGTACGTGGCGGAAGACGGACGCTTGATCGGTGCGGCCGATCCCCGGCGCGACGGGGCGGCGGTGGGGTATTAGGCGGTTAGGCGGTTAAGCGGTTAGGCGGTTAGGATATAATGCTAACCGCCTAACCGCCTAACCGCCTAACCGTCTGACACGATCCTCTCGTAGCTCTGTGGGTTCCACTTCGGCCGGTTGGTGGCGTTGGCCACGTCGAGACCGAGATAGAACATCAGCTGCACGATCCGCGACTCCTTTTCCGCGTCGATCTTGTCCGGATGGTCGGTCGCCTGGTGGTAGTCCTCGTGGGTTCCGTTGAAAAAGAAGAGGATGGGGACGCCACGCCTGGCGAAATTGATGTGGTCTGACCGCCCGTAGAAGTTCTGCTCCGGCCAGAGATCGTCGATCGGCGTCATGTTCAGTTCGGGGTGAGCCGCCGCGACCCTGGCGAGCGTTGCACCCAAGTCTGAGTGCTCACGACCGATCACGACGATCGTGTCCTTCCAATTCCTTCCGACCATATCGGCGTTCAAATTGGCGACCATCCGCTCCATCGGGACGGGCGGGTGCAGTGTGAAGTACTCGCTCCCCCAGAGCCCATTCTCCTCTCCGCTCACGGTAACGAAGATGATCGAGCGTTTTGGCCGTGGGGTGAGCAGTGCAAAGGCCTCGGCCAGCTCGACGACCGCGACCGTGCCGGACGCATCGTCATCTGCACCGTTGCAGATATCGTCACCGTTCTTCGGCCGGCAGCTGCCATCGGCCGACGTGCCGACATGATCCATGTGCGCGCTGAACACGAGATACTCGTTCTTGAGCACGGGATCCGATCCCTCGAGAATCCCCACCGTGTTGGGGGCAAAGAACTCCTCGGTGACTTCCTGAACGAGCGTCACGCTTGGGCGCAGGGCGGTAAGGGAGGTCACGACCATGCGGTCGGCCTCGCCAACCCGAGCCTGGGCGATGTCGAACCCGTGGTCCGAGAGGGCGGACGCGGCGGTCTCGTCCCGGACTTGGACCCACGGCGCACGGGACTGCTCCAGCCACGGCTTAGACATCCGGGTTCGCACAGGTCGGTCGACGCGGAGTCGCCATTGGTCGTCGCTCATCGAACTCACCTGGACGACTGCGGCGGCTCCTGTCTCCCAGAGCCGCTGGCGAAGGGCGAACACGCGCCTCGCCGCTTCGCCCACCGCTCGCTGGGGTTCGATCCAGAACACCACCGCACCCTCGACCGCGGCGGGATCCAGCTCGTCGCCCGCAGCCGGCACGCCGGCAATCACCACCGCGGGACCGCTCACGCCGTCCGGCCCGGTCGCTCCGGCGAATGCAACCGCGTCTCGGCCCACCTGCCAGGACATACCCGCCGCTGGGGCGACGCCCGATCGTGCAACGTCGAGGCGGGTGTTCGCCAGCCGATAGTGCTGGATGAATGTGCCGTCATCGCCGCCCGGTACAAGGCCAAACCGTTGAAACTCGGCTGCGATGTACTGCGCCGTTTTCTCCAGCCCGGGACTTGGGGTGTTGCGGCCCCCCATGGAGTCGTGAGCGATGATCCCGACGCGCTGCGCCACGTCGGCCGGCGTGATCGAGGCGACGGCACGGGCCGACGCCTCGGGGGCTTGCGCCACGAGGACGGCCGGCACGGTCGCGGCGGTCAAAATGAGTAGGGCAGCGCGCATGATGGGGACGTTCTCCTGTCGATGCAATGGCATGACGATCGGGATGGGGTTCGCGACTGAAAGGTACACCCGCCGGCCGGCAATGGTGCCGGTGGGAAGTCGGTGCGGTCCGCGTGTCAGGGCCGGCGCGACGTGGACGGCTTTCGCTGCGGCAGCTTGCCTTTCGATGAGGATGCCGGCTTCCGACCCTTTGCGGTGGCTGGCGCCGGCCGTCTCGTGGGAGCCGGCCGAGCGGGCGTCACGCGCGGCGACGTACTGGGCGAGTCGGGGCGGCCGGATGCCGCTGCCGGCCGGCGTGGGGCGGCTGGGTTCTCGGGCTTCTCTTTGGCTCGCCGCTCCAATTGCGGCCGGGGCTGAGCGTCGGGCGGTCGAGAAGCGTCCGGCCGCACACGTGTGGCCGGACGTTTGGCCTGTGCACCCCCAACCAGCCGCCGCAAGACGCCGGAGACCCCACCCGATGTGCCCCTGTCTGCCCGAGCCTTCGGCGCCGGAACCGACCCGATCCCGCCGAGTTGCCGTCCTGTGACGCCGCCGTCGAGTGCCGGAGGAGTCCCGGACGCCATCGGACGGATCCGCGTGACGTGGGGATCCGTGTGCAGTCGGGTCTTGATCACGTACCGCGGACGGAGGCTGACCCGTGCCGCGACCACCACTCCGCGCCCCGGATAGAGGCGGGACGGGTAGCGGTAGAAGTCGTCGTAGATCACGATGCGGAACGTCCCGCACCAATCGCGATACGGGTCCCACACCGGATACGCGACATAGGTATGGCAGTCGTAACATAGGAATCGGGGGTAGTCGTACTGCTGCTCAACGAAGTAGGGCAGAACGTCGATCCCGTACATCGTGTATCCTGGCGGGAGCAGCTGCTCGACGATCTCGTCGACGGCCACGTAGGGGTCGCCGGTGATACGTCCCTCGTGCGCGACCGCACGATACTCCCAGTGATCGTTCCGCACATAGGGATCGAACTCGTACGGGTCCCGACTCACGACGGCCACCAAGTATCCCACGCCGGGGTAGTCGTCCACCGCGAACGTGAATCCGCCGCGGTAGCCGTAGGGATGAGGCACGCGGTGCCGGCGGCCCCCAACGGCGAAGTTGTCATCCCAGGGTTGCGTGGGAAACAGAATGCGGATCCGGCCGTCCGTATCGACCCTGAAGAGCGTGACGTACCCGTCTTCGTCGGTCTCGAACGACACGGCCACCCGATCGGAGCGGTGGACGACGTCACCGCGATCCGTGCGGATCGTGATGCGGGGATGGAATCCCTCGTCCGCCTGCCACTCGCCCTGGCCCCACGCGGGGGCAGCCAGAACCATCGTGAGCAGTGCGGCGCCGACAGCTTGGTTCATCACGCGTTTCCTCGATCCGGGAGTTACCTCCCCGCTATAGATGTTGCACGCCGTGTGCCACGTAGAGCGGCACCGCTAACGCATTGTACTGCAATCACTTATAACTCCTGACCGAGGGCTTGCCTCACCGGGTTCGTCCTCTTGGGGGGACGCTGCCGGTCGCTTGGTGGGCAGGGCATGGGGTCGCCATCAGAGAGACCCAGGGCAGTGGCCGGCCGGCGTCGGCTGGTCCGCCTGAGACTGGTTAGGTTAGGGCGGTGATGGCGCAGCGATTGGACCTGCTCGACCCGTACGAGGTCGCCCAGCTCGGCGACCTCGAGCTCGTGGCGCGCGGGGTCGTCGAGGGCTTTCTGACC
>JAOTWK010000260.1 GCA_029862935.1 Gemmatimonadota bacterium
CGCTGATTCATCTCATTGCCCGATCGGATGCGCGACTCCCCGAAGATCAACTCCTCGACGCACTCGAGCGGGTGGAAGGGGCCTATACGTTGCTGCTGACGATCGGCAGCACCCTGTTCGGCGTCGTTGACCCGCGGGGATTCCGGCCGTTGGTGTTGGGCCGGCTGCACGACGGGTGGGTCTTGGGCTCGGAGACGTGTGCGTTGGATATCGTGGGCGCCACGGTGGTCCGGGAACTCGAGCCCGGTGAATGGCTCAAGATCGAGCACGGCTCGGTCACGGAGCTCCCACGCCTGCAACCCAAGCCGCATCGCCGCTGTGTGTTCGAGCTGATCTATTTCTCCCGGCCAGACAGCGTGGTGTTTGGGCGCTCCGTGGACCGCGTGCGCAGAGAGCTCGGGCGCCAGCTCGCGCGCGAGCACCCCGTCGCGGACGCTGATTGCGTCTTTTCCGTGCCCGATTCGTCAAATGCGATGGCGCTCGGATATGCCGAGGAGTCCGGGCTCAAGCTCGAGCATGGCCTGATCCGCAATCATTATGTCGGTCGAACGTTCATCAATCCTGGGCAGCGAAGTCGCACCACCAAGGTGCGAATCAAGTTCAATCCCGTGCGGGAGGTGATCGAAGGCAAATCGGTCGTGGTGGTCGATGACTCACTCGTTCGTGGCACGACGTCCCGCCTGCTCATGGAGTTGATCCGGAGCGCCGGCGCGCGAGCGGTGCATCTGCGGCTCGCCTCACCGCCGATCACGGGCCCCTGCATCTACGGCATCGACACACCCACCAGAGAAGAGCTCATCGCATCGAAGCTCTCTGTCGCAGAGATTGGCCAGTGGATCGGCGTCGACTCCATCGGCTACTTGTCTTTGGACGGCTCATTGAGCGCCGCGGGCGGTGATCCTGGGGGGTTCTGCCATGCTTGCTTCTCCGGTCAGTACCCCACGACGCCTCCCGAGGAGCTGGGAGCAAGCGCTGAAGAGCAACGGGCGACCGCCATGTCGAGATCCGGATAGCCAGCTCGGAACCGATTGGGTGCGAGTGTCCGTGCACCCTTTCTTCATCGTAGCTTCACGCCGACCCTTCACATTTCATAGCTTCGAACTCAACCCAACAAGGAATTGCTCAATGCCGCTCGTCTACGTCTTCGGAGAGGGAAAAGCCGACGGCAACGCCACGATGTCCGCGGAGCTTGGGGGCAAGGGTGCGAATCTCGCCGAGATGACCAACCTCGGGATTCCCGTGCCGCCCGGTTTCACGACGTCTACTAAGCTCTGCACGACGTATATCGTGGAGAAGCGTTTGCCGCAGCAGCTAGAGGACGAGGTCAGGGCAGCGATGGCCCGCCTGGAGCAATTCACGGGAAAGAGCTTCGGAGGCACCGAGCGTCCGATGCTGGTGTCAGTCCGGTCGGGCGCAAAAATCTCGATGCCTGGCATGATGGACACGATTCTCAACCTGGGTCTCAACCCAGACACCGCCGAGGCGCTGGCGCGCGAGTCGGGCAACCGGCAATTCGTGTTCGATTCGTACCGCCGGTTCGTGCAGATGTACGGGAACGTCGTCTTTGGCATCAAAGGGGCAGCAGACGGTAGAGACCCGTTTGAGGAAGCCCTCGAGGCACTCAAGCACGATCGGAAATGCGAACGCGACATCGACCTCGCTGCCGCCGACCTCGAGTCACTGGTTGAGACCTTCAAGGACATCGTCAAACGCGAAACGGGGAGGCCCTTCCCCGACGATCCCTGGGCCCAGCTGTGGGGTGCCATCGAAGCGGTGTACGGTAGCTGGAATAGCCGACGGGCCGTCGATTACCGACGCGTGCACCGCATTCCGGACGACGTGGGTACCGCAGTCAACGTGATGGTCATGGTGTTCGGCAACGTCGGCGAGGATTCCGGCACTGGCGTCGCGTTCACCAGAGACCCCTCCACTGGCGAGGCGGCGGTGTTCGGCGAGTTCCTGATCAACGCGCAGGGTGAAGACGTGGTGGCGGGGATCCGCGATCCGGAACCTCTCGCCAAGATGAAAGATTGGTTACCCGACATCCACCGTGAGTTCGAACAGCACTGCCACACCCTCGAGCAGCATTACAAAGACATGCAGGACGTTGAGTTCACGGTCGAACGCGGGAAGCTCTACATCCTGCAGACGCGACGCGGCAAGCGTACGGCGGGCGCAGCGGTACGCACGGCCGTTGAGATGGTCAACGAAGGGCTCATCGACCAAGAGACCGCCGTTCGTCGTGTGGAACCGGATCAGCTGAATCAGCTGCTTCATCCGACGCTCGACCCCAATGCCGATTTGACGGTCTTGGGAACGGGGCTACCGGCATCACCTGGAGCGGCGGTGGGCAAAGCGGTGTTCGATGCCGACCGCGCCGCCTCCCTGGCCGAGGCCGGCGAACCCGTCATCCTGATCCGGAAGGAAACGAGCCCGGACGACTTTCATGGGATGGTGGGGGCGAAGGGTATCCTGACATCTCGGGGGGGCATGACCAGCCACGCGGCTGTGGTGGCGCGGGGCATGGGTAAGTGCTGCGTGGCCGGCGCCAAAGGACTCGAGGTCAATGAACCCAAACGGTTCTTCACTGCCGGCGACGCCAAGGTCAAGGAGGGCGACTGGCTCACTCTCGACGGGTCGATCGGTCGCGTCATCCAAGGGGCCACAAAGCTCGTGGAGCCTGAGCTGGGCCAAGATTTCGTGCGTCTGATGCGATGGGCCGACGAGTGTCGACGTCTTCGAGTGCGTACCAATGCCGACACGCCGCGCGACGCGGCCCGCGCCCGTGAGTTCGGCGCAGAAGGGATCGGCCTGTGCCGCACGGAGCACATGTTTTTCGAGGGCGAGCGGATCAACGCCATGCGCGAGATGATCGTTGCCACCTCGGAAGAGGACCGGCGGCGGGCGCTGGCCAAGCTCCTCCCCATGCAGCGCGACGACTTCGTTGGCATCTTCCGGGCGATGGACGGGTATCCCGTGACCATCCGCACGCTCGATCCGCCACTGCACGAGTTCCTCCCTCACGAAGCCGATGAGATCAAGCAGGTCGCCAAGGCCATGGGGGTGGATCCCTCGAGCATGCGTCGCACCATCGATAGCCTGGCCGAAGCCAACCCCATGTTGGGACATCGGGGGTGCCGCTTGGGCATTGCCTACCCCGAGATCACCGAGATGCAGGCCCAAGCGATCTTCGAAGCCGCCTGCATTGCGACACGCGACGGCGTCGAGGTCCACGCGGAAGTGATGATCCCTTTGGTCGGCAACGTCGAGGAGCTGCGCCGGCAGGAGGCGATCGTGCGCGATGTCGCCGAGCGCGTCTTTGAGCAACAGGGGACCCGCGTCGACTACCTGGTGGGGACGATGATCGAGATCCCCCGGGCGTGTGTGACGGCCGATGAGATTGCCGAAGTTGCCGAGTTCTTCTCGTTCGGGACCAACGACCTCACGCAGACCACCCTGGGGATCTCCCGGGACGACGCCGGTCGATTCCTGACGCTGTATTCCGAGATAGGGGTACTCACGGACGATCCGTTCCAGACGCTCGATCAACGGGGCGTCGGGGCGCTGGTTCAGATGGCCGTGGAGCGAGGGCGCGCCACGAAGCCGGACCTCAAGATCGGTATTTGCGGAGAACACGGGGGCGATCCGCGCTCGGTGTGGTTCTGCCATCAACAGAACCTCAATTACGTGTCGTGCTCCCCCTTCCGGGTGCCAATTGCCCGGCTGGCCGCAGCGCAAGCGGCTCTCGCGGACCGGGCGTAACCGCACCCTCTCCACCCCACCGCGGCTGCCGCAACGGCGCGCGCAAAAACCTTCATGCCCCCGGGAACCTGCCGCCTGCGCTCTTCCCCAACCCATCGACACCAGGGCGGGCGGTTTTGCACATCTCATGTGTTGCTGGATATTGAAGCTCTAAGCGGTTGAATTACAACATTTTACGTGACTGGCTTTCATGGATTCTGTGCCACTGCGGTGATGGGAGAGGATCTTTCCACACACCGTGTCTCCACAGATGTTGCGTCTTTGCACATCCTGGTGGGTCGATGCCCGCGGGCTGCCACGTGGGCAGAACGCAACTCGGGGCACGGCTTGTCTGCCATGCCCCGAGTTGATGGAGGCGCGGGGAGTCGAACCCCGGTCCGAGCCTCGATCCGAAACCGAGTCTACGTGCGTAGGTCGCGATCGAGGTCTCCACTCAGCGGTTCGCGACCGACCGTCGAGCAGACAAGCTCTCGTTAGGTCTCACCGGCTGCCAGAGAGCACGACATCCAGCCAGCCTGACTTTGCGATACCCACGCGCCGCCTCAGGCGGGCTGCCACGTGGGCAGGTGCGCTAAGCGCGAAGCTTAGGCAGCCAGGGCCAATTCAGTATTGGCAGTTGTGCGTTTCCCAGTGGTTTAACCAGGTAACCGGGAACCTGGGCACGCCCCGAGATCCTTCACTAGACCCGTCGAAGCCTGTCGCCCCCTTTCCAGTTGTCAGCCGTCAGCTGTCAGCCATCAGCGATAGGCCATCAGCTGTCACAGTCGAAAGATACCAACGGCCAGCCGGCCCCGGTATCACCCCCCCCCGTTTTGCCCCTTGCCCCTTGCCCCTTACCCCTTACCCCTTATCCCTTTATCCCCCGTCCCGTATCCCGTATCCCGTGCAGCAATCATCCCCGATTCATACGCGACGCGGCCGCTGCAGCCCCAAAACCGTTGTCGATGTTCACCACGACCACGCCGGCGGCGCACGAGTTGAGCATGGCCAGCAGTGCTGCGATCCCGCCGAATGAAGCGCCGTAACCCACGCTCGTCGGCACGGCCACCACCGGAACCTTGACCATCCCGCCGACAACGCTGGGCAGCGCACCGTCCATCCCCGCCACGACAATGACAACCGAGGCCCGTTGCAGCGCATCGGAATGCCCAAAAAGGCGGTGAATACCGGCTACGCCGACGTCGGCGAGCACCTCGACGTCATTGCCCATGGCGCGCGCGGCAACGGCGGCCTCCTCTGCCACGGGGAGGTCACTCGTGCCCGCCGTGACCACGAGGATCGTGCCGCGGCCTGAAGGTGGTACGACCGGATCCGGTGCGAGGTAGACGGTTCGGGCAAGATCATTCGCTGTCGCCCGGGGAAAGCGCACGCACAACTGCTGCTGGACGTCAGGATCGGCTCGGGTGGCGAGGAACATGCCGCTTTCTCGCTCGAGGCTCTCACAGATACCGACGATCTGGTCCGGCCGCTTCCCTTCGCAGAACACGACCTCGGGAAAGCCCTGAGAGAGCGGGCGGAGGTGATCCACGTGAGCAAAGGTGAGATCCTCGACCGCAAATGCGCTGAGCCGCTCCAGCGCGGCCGTCGGTGTCACATCTCCGGCGGCGACGGCTGCGAGGAGCTCGCTGAGCCGCTTGCTCACCCGACAGCCTGATGGATCCCCAGGTATTCGCCGAAGATCTGGCTGATCTCTGTCATCGACTCCACCTGATGG
>JAOTWK010000261.1 GCA_029862935.1 Gemmatimonadota bacterium
TACCCGCTCGCCCTGGAACGCTGCAACCCGCATCAGGGTGCCGAATCGGGAGTTGCCGTCAACAGCCGACGCAGTGCTTCGTACGCGCGGCCGAACCCCTGCCAGTCTCCATGTCGTCTCGCGGCATCCATACGCTCAAACCACTGTCGGGCCTGGGCCCATTCGCGTGCGCCGCGACCGGTGGGGAGAGCCTCGGCCTGCAACCGACCCAGCGCATCACGCAACGTCGGTCCGTTCCCTACCGACCCAGCAAACGCCACCGCAACGTCGACGAGCTCTGGTGCAGCTCCCTCCTCCCCCGGCGACACGTACACGGACTGGAGCGACGCGACCCCTCCGGCAACCGGCACCATTCTGACGGTGCCCTCGACCCCCGTCAGCTCGCCTCGAAGTCCCGAGAATCGGCGGGCGACCTGGCCGGAACCGAGGAGCTCCGCCGGTCCATCAGCACGAAACAGCTCGAGGACCGGATCGGCGTTGCGCATGGTTCCGTCGACGATGCCTGCCAACAACCCTGATTCCCGCTTTTCGAGTGGCACCAACAGCCTGAGCCGCGATGTCGAGTCCGCCGCGGAGGTGCCAACCCACCAATACGGTTCCTGTCCGCCACCGGTGCTCGCTCCGAACACCGCCGACAGCGGTCGATCCACCATTCCGGTTGGGAAGGCTGTACGACGGAGCAGATCTACCTGGAGCCCCATCAGTTCGCGCGGATAGGGAAGGTTCTCGACGACCTCGCTTGGCAGTTGACTTGCCGGCCTCACCACCTGCGGAGCAATCTGCGCCCACGCGATACTCAGCGGGTCGGGTGATCGCGTCAAATAGACTGCAGTCCCACCCGTTTCCGCATCGACCACCCCGACGAGACTCGATCGCAGGAACCGGATCTTGCTGCCCCGCCATCGCACCGTCGGAGCAAGAGGAAACGCCTCGGCACGCACATATCCGTTGGCAATCCAGTGCAGTCGACGACCCAGGATCACCGCGCGCGGTTCGCCGAACTCGGCGAAGGGCGCAAATGCATCGAGACGCGCCGTCACATCACGATGCCAGGTCACGACCGACTGGTCCGTGATCGCGCTCGAGGTCAGGACTTGCGGACTCTGGAGCTTCCATGCCAGGGCCAAGCGCCGCCAGAAGCCACCAGCCGTTCCCCCGGCAAGCGCCGATTCGCCTACTGGGACCACCACGAAGTCCATGGCACCTGGCGCGATCATCACGTCCGACGTGGTCAGCGCAAGCTCGCTCACGACCTCCGAGCCACGGTCCGGACGCGCCAGATCTGTCACGAACAGCGGCAGCCCGGTCGAGGACACTTCACTGGCTTGAACTGCTGCGATGCCGTGACCCCGCGTCAGCGACCCAGTATGCACATGCTCCCACGTCACTTCGAGGCCAGCTGCGCGGGCGCCGGCTACGTCGACACGCCGCGCGGCGATGTAGAGTGGGATCCTCTCGCCGGACGGCGATGGGTAGACGCTCAACGTCGCATCGGTGAATGCCATTTGGGGTTCCGTGGCAGCGACGCGATTGAGCAGCACCGTTACGGCGAAGGCGTCCCACAGTGGGGCATCTTCGAACACGGCGCTGGCGCTTCTCGTCTGCCGCGGCTCTGCCGCCGCCTCGGGATCGAGTGAATGTTCCACGTAGCCCGTGCCATACGCGATGGCGGAGAGCGCTCGGCGCGCCGGTTCGACGTCGGCGACGATGAGCTCCTCGGACGACCGCACAGCGCCCGCGAACGACGGAACGACGTAGTGACCGGCAAACGAGAGAACCCCGAGCAACGTCCAAGGCACCGCGACCACGACGAGCCGTGGCGTCCAGAACCACAGCAGACTGCCGCCGAGCGTCAGCAGCGCAGCGGCGCTCAGCATTCTGGCCACGGGGAGGCGCACAGCCGAGAGCACGGCATCCACGGGCACGTCGTGAATTCCGGCCACGTACTCCGCAGGCTCTAACCGGTATCCCCAGAACAACATCAGGGCGAATGCGCAGAGCAGACCCGCCACATGCCATCGTGCGAGGTTCGTGACCCGCGTGCGGCGGCGCTGCCAGCGGATCGCGCCAAGCGCTACATACAAGACGACACAGAGTGCGAGCATCACACCGGAGAGGATGGTCGCAAACCCGTGCACCGTGCGGTGCCAAGGCAGGCGGAACAGATAGTACGACAGATCGTGACCCAACACCGGATCGGCGATGTCGAGCGGGGCCCGGTATTCGGTGAGCGCGCGAACGTACCACCAGTCGGACGCCCCGTGGCTCAAGGCGACCGCCAACAGCAATCCGACGCCGACCGCCGCGTAGAAGATGAAATGCCGCGGCACGACTTCCAGGATCTCGAGATCGCCGAGTCGTCGAGGAACGTGCACCGACCGAATGGATCGGTACACCAGGAGCAAGTTCCCGACGCACCAAACCGCAGCCGACAGAAATGCCGTGAGCGACAGGACGACTTGGACGCGCCGGATCTGCGCGTGGGTGGCAGCCACGCCGAGCGATTCGGCCCAAAGCCCATCGGCGGTAGCTCCGGCGGCCCAGCGCCCAAACACCAGTGCGATCACCGCCACAGCTACCGCCGCCTGCACCCACCGGCGCACCGGCATCACCGGTCTACACCACGATCCCCTGCCCGCGCAGCCAGTCTTCGACCTCGCGCCGGTTGGTCGCGAGCGCGTCCGCGGAGGTCGCCTCGAATCGCATCACGAGGACCGGCTGGGTGTTGGAGGCTCGCACGAGTCCCCAGCCATCCGCGAACGAGATGCGTGCTCCGTCCAGGGTGAGAACGTCGTATCGCTCACTGAAGTGGCTCGCGGCCTCGGCGACAACGGCGAACTTACGATCTTCGGGGCAGTCGATCCGCAGTTCCGGCGTCGCGAAGGTCTCGGGAAGATCGGCCAGTAATTTGGAGAGCGGTCCTCCACGCCGCGCAACGAACGCCAGCAACCGAGCAGCGGCAAACACCGCGTCGTCGAATCCGTAGTAGTCGTCTCCGAAGAACATGTGACCGCTCATCTCGCCAGCGAGCGGCGCATTTGTCTCCTTCATCTTCGACTTGATGAGGGAGTGCCCAGTCTTCCACAGGACCGGCTCGAGTCCTTCGGCGCGCAACGCGTCGACGAGCACATCGGAGCATTTCACGTCGAAGATCACGGCGTGCCCGGCACCTCGCCGCTCGGCGAGATCCCGACCGAGGAGCACGAGCAACAAATCGCCGTACACGATGTCGCCTCTTTCGTTGACGGCGCCGATTCGATCGCCGTCACCATCGAACGCAATGCCGAGCTCAGCCCCCGTACGGCGCACCGTCTCCTGCAAATCCGCGAGAAACTCTGGAACCGTGGGATCGGGGTGATGGTTGGGAAATGTCCCGTCGGACTCACAGTACAGAGGGATCACTTCGGCCCCGATGCTCGTCAGCACCCGCTCCGCCACGAGGCTCGCCGACCCGTTACCACAGTCGACCACCACCTTCACCGGCCGCACCAGCGGGCCGTTGCGCGACACGATCGCATCTCCATACCGTGCAAGCACCGAGTCATCAGCCTCGATCGCGCCGACACCCGTGTCCATCGCATCACTGGAGATCAACCGGAGAAGCTCCTGGATGTCTTCGCCATGCAGCGTCGCGCCAGCCATCACCATCTTGAATCCGTTGAATTCCGGCGGGTTGTGTGAGCCCGTCACCTGGATTCCACCATCTACATCGAGCTCGTGCAGCGCCAAATACAACGCGGGCGTCGGGACGACCCCGATGTCGACGGCCGTCCCGCCTGCCTGCGCAACGCCATCGCGAACCGCGCGTGCGAGGACGTCCCCAGACGGCCGGTTGTCGCGCCCAACGGCTACGCGCGGTGCCCGCCCCAAGCGCTGCCGTCCGACCGTCGTCACGGCGCGGCCAATTGCGTGGGCCAGGGGCGGGGTCAGCTCTTCGCCGACTACGCCTCGGATGTCATACTGTCGAAAGATGTGTGCAGGAACGTCCATGTTGTCCTCGACGGGCAGGTCATCTCCGTCAGCGGGAGACCGTGATCATGACCTCCGGCCGAAGATCCTTGCCCTCTTCGCGCGCTAGGTCCATAACGCGGTTCGGCCACACGCCGAACACCAGCAGCAACACTGCCGTTGCCGCCACGACCCACCGTGCGGCCCCCCGGACCTGCACAGCTTCGTGCGCGGTTTCACTCGCGGCGGGCTTCATGTACATCGCCATGATGACGGGCAAGTAGTATCCTGCCGAGACGACGCTCGCACCAACCAACACGATTGCCAATGTCCACAAATCGGCGTCGATGGCCGCTGACAGGATGTACCACTTCCCGATGAACCCCGCCGTGCCCGGAAAGCCCAGCAGCGAGAGCATGAAGACGGTCATGGCAAACGCGACCCACGGGCGACGTCCAGCCAACCCATTGAGGTCATCGATCAAGAACTCCCGTTCGCCTCCACGACCTGCTGCCGCGAGAACACCAAAACCTCCCAGCGTCATGAGCGTATACACGAACAGGTAATACAGAGTCGCAGCGACGCCGAGATCTGTTCCGCTCGCGACCGCTACCAAGAGGTATCCCGCGTGGCCGATGGAGCTATACGCCAGCATCCGTTTCAACTGGCGCTGCGCGAGCGCAATGAGATTCCCCACCACCATGGTGACGGCGGCAAGCCACCACACGGCCTCCGTCCACAGGATGTCCACCGGTCCCAGTGCCTGAAGCAGAATCCTGAGCAGTGCCGCGAAGGCGGCGGCCTTCACCGCAGCCGCCATGAAGGCCGTCACCGGAGTCGGTGCTCCGTCGTACACGTCGGGGGTCCACATGTGGAACGGCACCGCCGCAACCTTGAAGCCGAATCCCACCAGGAGCAACGCCACGCCGGCAATGAGCATGACGTTGGACTGGAGTTCTAAACTCGTGATCTCGACGAAGATCAGCGTCAGATTGGTGGTGCCGGTCGCTCCGTATACCAGGGCGATGCCGTACAACAGGAACCCTGACGCAAACGCTCCCAGGAGGAAATACTTGAGTGCCGCCTCCGCGGCGAATACGCTCCGGCGGTTGATACCCGCCAACACGTACACCGACACCGACATCAACTCAAGTCCGAGGAAGATCACCACCAGGTCGGCGCCGGCGCTCATGAACATCATGCCCAGCGTCGCGAGCAGCACGAGCAAGTAATACTCGGGAACGACGATTCGCTCTCGCCCCAGGTAGCCCAACGACAACATGACGGCGAGGATGGCGCCCAGCAGGAACACCGTCGACATCGCGTACCGGAATCCATCGAGAGCGACCATCAACTCGAGGCCGGCCGGCTCCAGTCCACGCCACCAAAACACGACAACGGCAAGCAGCGTCACGACGAGGCCAGCCAAACTCAAACGTCCAACGAGGCGCACATCCTGCTCGCTCTGGTGCTGCCAGGCAACGACGAGCGTCAGGGCCAGGATCCA
>JAOTWK010000262.1 GCA_029862935.1 Gemmatimonadota bacterium
GGGCGCCAGCGCCGGTTTGTAGGGTCGTTGTGTCGTCAGCGCGTCGTAGATGTCGATCACCTGGAGCACGCGCGCCGGCAGTGGGATGGCTTCCCCCACGAGGCCGTCGGGGTATCCCGAGCCGTCGAGCCGCTCGTGATGGTGCCGGATGATCGGGAGCACCTCACGGAACGCGCGAATGGGGCTGCAGATGTGCTCGCCGACCACCGGGTGCTCGCGCATCACGACCCACTCGTCGGGGGTGAGTGGACCCTGCTTGAGAAGGATCGAATCCGGCACGGCGATCTTTCCGACGTCGTGGAGCTGGCCGGCACGGCGAAGCGCGGTGACTGCGTCGTGAGGCAGTCCCAGCCGGGTCCCGAGCTCGGCCGCGCGAGTGGACAGCCGCTCGCAGTGTCCGTCGGTGCATGGGTCCCGACCTTCCACACTGCGGGCGAGCGCCAAGAGGACTGATTCCGCAGGTTCGAGCTCGGTGAGGTAGCGCCGCATCCGCAAGAGGGCTCGCACCCGCGCGATTAGCTCGGGGGTCGAGAACGGCTTAATGAAGAACTCGTCCGCCCCCGCATCGATCCCGCGCATGCGGCACTCCGGTGTATCCAGCGCCGACATGAGCACCACCGGTGTCAGCGGGCCGCCGGGATCCTGTTTCAGACGCTCACACAGCTCGATGCCGTCCATGCCCGGCAACGCCACGTCGACCAGCACCAGGTCTGGCTCGTCCCGTTGGAATACCTCGAACCCCTGTTCGGCGCTGGAAACCACGGTGACATCGAACTTCTGAGAGCGTAACAGGCGTTCGACGGATGCGGCGACGAGACCATCGTCTTCTACGACGAGGGCCTTGGGACGGCGGCCCGCGGCGGCGGCCGGGTGCACGCGGGGGGTGGTGGACGTGCGGCTCATGACGCGCAACTCATCCCGACGCGTGCCACCCACTTGGCGAGGCTGCGGTCGAGGGTGCTCAACTTCACCGGCTTGGGGATGAAGTCGTCCATCCCCGCGGCCAAGCACGCGTCCCGGTCAGCCGGGCGCACGTTGGCAGTCATGGCAATGATGGGGACATGACGCCCGCCCGCGTGGCGCCGACGGATCTCTCCCGTAGCCGTGAAGCCGTCCATGAGGGGCATCTGACAATCCATGAGGATCAGCGCATGCCGGTCGGGATCATAGGCGTCAAGCGCTTCTCGACCGTTGGCGCAGCTCTCGCAGCGGTAACCCAAGAGTGACAGCATTTCGGCGGCCACTTCCTGGTTGGTTTCATTGTCCTCGACGAGGAGCACGCATGGGTCGCTCGCCAGCGGCGCAGCGGTTGGGGCCGGGCCCTCGAACGTCTTGGCGGTCTCGGCGGCATGCGTGATGCCGCGCAGGGTTGCCACCACCTCGGCGAGTGCTGCCTCCGTGACCGGCTTCGGCAGTGTCACGATACGCCCGTTGAGATCCGGGAGCGGCCCGCCACCTGCGGGCGACCAGAGCAGCACGATCCCAGTCTCGGCGAGGCTCGGATCGTGGGCGACGATGTTCGCCAGCGCAGCGCCTGCCATGTCGGGCAGCGAGCTGTCCACGAGAAGGATGTCGTATGGATCGCCCAGTCCCTGCCGCCGGTGCATCACGGTGATCGCTTCCTCTCCCGTCGCGATGGTGCGGTGACGAGCTCCCAAGCCGATGGCGAGGGCTCCGAGCGTCGTGCGCTGGTGTGTGGACCCGCCCACCGTGAGTATCATGGTGTCCTGGAGTGGATTCTGTGGCGCTGCCGCTGGAGCGTCGAGCGCAAGCGGGAGCTCGAGTTGGAACCAGAACGTCGACCCCACCCCGACCTGGCTTTCGAGTCCAATCATCCCGCCCATGAGCTCCACCAGATGCTTGCAGATTGCCAAACCCAGACCGGTGCCACCGACCCGTCGCGTCGTCGACGCGTCGGCCTGCGTGTACTTGTCGAAGATGCGGGATCGCTGTTCGGCCGGGATCCCACAACCGGTATCCTGCACGGAGATGACGAATTGCCCGCGGTCCGCCGTCGTGACGTCGGCGATGACGGTGACGAGGACGTGTCCCTCATCGGTGAACTTGATCGCGTTGGTCACGAAGTTGATCAGGAGCTGGCGGATTCGCACGGGGTCCGCGATCACGGCCGTGGGTGCGTCCGGCGCATACCGCGCGACCAGTTCGATGCCCTTGGCGTCCGCCCGTGGAGCCAACAGCTCGAGCACGTCGCGGATGCACAGGTCGAGATCGATGGGAGTGGCGTCGACAGCGAGCTTGCCCGCCTCGATCTTGGAGAAATCCAGAATGTCATCCAGGATTTGCAGCATCGAGTCGCCGGAGCGGATGAGGCCGTCGAGGTAGCGGTTCTGGACCACTGAGAGCTTGGTCTGCTTGAGCAGAGTCGCCATGCCGAGGATCCCGTTCATCGGGGTGCGCACCTCGTGACTCATGTTGGCCACGAACTCAGACTTCGTTCGGGACATCTCTTCGGCGGCTTCCCGGTGGGCGATCTCTTGCTCGAGTCGCTCCGTGTTCGACTCGATGGTGTCCAGCATCTGGTTGAACGCCGAGGCAAGTTCCGCGACCTCGCCGCCGGGCGCACCGGGCGCCCGCGCGTCGAGGTGGCCCTCCGAGATGCGCCGCACGGCTGCGGTGACCCGCGACAGGTGTCGAGTGGTGAGTGCTCCAAGACCCAGGGCGAACAGGACGCCTGACAGCACGGTGACCACAGCGACAAACGCGACGTCGTCGCGGCTCTCGGCGATCGCCAGCTGCAGCGGTCCAGTGGAGAGCCCCAGGTACAACACACCGATCGGCATGCCCCCCGCCTCGATGGTTGCCTTCACGCGGAACACGCTCTTGTCAGTCGAGAGCCGACCGCCGATAAAGGCCCCCATGTACTCGTGACGCCGGGCTTCGGCGGCTTGATGCGCCGTGAAGATCTCGCCCGTGGAGTCGATGACAACGACGTAGCGGAGATCGGGGTCCGTCCGAACGCCACGCAAGCCGTCGTCCGCGGCGCGTACGTCGCCGAAGTGCAGCGCCGGCGCCACGGAGTAGGCCGCCATCTGCGCCATGCTGTGCGCTCTGCTGGCCAGCCCCTGGATGGCGTGGCGCTCGAGCTTCGCCGGGAAGTAGAGGTACATGAACATGGAGAGCGCCGTGATCGTGGTCGCGACGCCGACCGCGATGCGTCCCCTGAGCGGCCAGCGGGAAACGAGCGCACGGATCCATCCCACCGTGCTTGCCACAGTCATGCGATGATCCCCAACTCTGCCCGGTGGCTCATGGCGTCTCCGGACGGCCGTGAGGCCGATTCGCTGCGCATCGTTTCGAGCACGCTGTCCCTTCTTTTGGCCAGGCCCGCAGCGGTGCCGCGTGCATGGGTCATGGTCCTTAACAGCACGCCGCGTACCGCCAGTGCGCGGCCGGCATGATCAAGCTAAGTTGTTGTAGGAATGAGGCTTATGAGGTTCGTCGTTTGACGGCGAGGCGGTGAGATTCAGGCTGGATGTTCCGATTTCGTAACTAACACCGTAACCGCTGAGTCATGAAGGCAGGTGGGAGGGAAAGCATCGACTCGACCATCGCGTGCCCGGGGTGGGGGTCAGCGGCCCCGTGGTCGCCGCGCCCGATACAACCGCTTCATGAGCTGGATCTGGCCTGTGTGGTAGGTGTCGTGCATGACGATGCCATGCAGGAGATCCGCAAAGCGATACGCCCGCTTGCCCGGCGCCACCTCGTCGAGCCGTTTGGGGTCGAATGCGCGTACGGCTGCAATCAGCTTCTTCTGTTCCGACCGCAGCAACGTGCGGTCTTTCGCCCAGGCCGTTGCATCGGGTCGCGTGGGGGCCGCCGGCCAGTTGGCGGGCGATCGCGGAAAGCCGCCGACGGGTCCGCCCTCGAGGCCGCGGCGCACCGCGTAATCCCAATACGCGATGTGGAGCGCGAACTCCCAGATACTATGCCGGTCCGGTGACGGTTTCCAGGCCGCCTGCTCGGGTGACACGCCGCGCAAGCTGCCGAGCGGCGAGGCGCCGCCATGCCACAGACGCGTGCCGGGTTTGGGGTCGAGCATGGCGAGGATCTCGCTGAGTCGTGGGTCGGTCATCGTATGGCTCCTAGGAAGCCTCGCATGGCCCCGAGCACCTGCTCGGCGTGCGTGATGTACAGTGAGTGACCGGCACCCGGGATCTCCACGACGCGGGCTCGAGACATCCGGGTGCGGAAGTGATCGCGGGAGCGGGCGGCCATGCGCAGACTCGCTGCATGGTACTCGCGCATGGCGCGCTGGGTGGCGGAGTCGCGAGCGGCGTAGTCCAGAAACAGCTCGGTGATCGGGTAGTCGGTCCCGTAAATGGCGAGTGCCGGCGCATCGATGCCCGTGTAGTCGGGATCTTCGAGATTCCCGAGGATCCGGCCATAGATCCACGACGGCGTGATGGAGCCATCGAATCGTCCCGCGGCCGTCCATCGAAACATGGCACGGATCTCGGAGAGCGGCATCGTCACGCCGTTCACTCGCGCATAGAACGCCCGGTAGGTCTCCGCCGATTCGGTGTCGTCATCGGTTGGTGGGGCAACCTCGGACGACGGAACAACGTAGGCGGCCATGGAGTCTCGGGACGACCTCCGGTCGTACGCCGCCTCGATGTACACCAGCGCCACGACTCGTTCGGGGTGCGCGCGCGCGAACCGCGTCATCTCGTCGCCGCCGAGTGAGTGTCCGGCCAGAATGGCGCGCTCGATTCCCAGACTGTCCATGACAATGCGGATGTCATCGGTGAGCGACCGCAGGCCATACCCCGACTCCGGCTGCGACGATGCGCCGAATCCGCGTCGCGTGATGCCCAGGACGTGGTACTGGTCGGTCAACGCTGGCGCGAACTCGTCGAAGACGTGGGCCGTATGGCCGAGACCGGCCAGCAACACCAGCGGAACGCCGCGGCCTCCCCAATCCACCACCTCCAGCGCGGTGGAGAAATCGATCATCACCTGACGCGTCGCCGGCCCGTCGTGCTCGCCCGCACAGCCCCAGCCGAGCAGCACGGCGAGAGCGATGGTGGAGCGACGTGGCAGACAGCTCATGTGTCGAGCGGCTACCCGATCCGCCCGTCGCGGTCGAGGTCCTCGCCGGTCTGCTGCTCCAGCCGCTGGAGCAGCGCCCGCAGCAGCTCGCGCATGTCATCCAGCTCTCGCTCGAGCTGTGCGACCCGTTCTTCCAGCGTGGCAGCCTGGCGGCCGTGCTTGTCGATCTGGCTCTGTTGAATCAGGTCCCAGAAGAGGCCCATGGGAAGCTCCTCGAGTCGGGAGGTCCGAGCCCAATGATGCGCGACGGCACCGCGGCGCGCAAAGGACATGGCGGTCCACGCTTGCTCGGTCACCGCAGTGGGCGGATCTTGGATCATGCCGTCCTTTCCACCTCCGCACTCCCCGCCGGAGAGGTCTCCATGGTCCGTTTGGCCGCG
>JAOTWK010000018.1 GCA_029862935.1 Gemmatimonadota bacterium
GTTTGCATCGATCTTGGCCGCCAATCAGCTCGCTTCGGTGCTGCCCATCATGGAGCCGGTGTTCACTGAGGGAACGTGGGCGATCCTTCTGGTCACGACCATTGGCATCCTGCTGTCTGCGACACCGCTCAAGAACGTGCCGGGCACTGAGCCGCTCGCCATGGGGCTCGTCTACATCTACATGACCATGCTCGGGGCGGGCGCCGATCTGCGAAGCATTGGCGGTGCGCAGTGGTTTCTGATCGCGGGCTTTGTGTGCATTACGGTGCACCTCGTGTTCATCGTCATTGGGGCCAAGCTCTTCAAGCTCGACGTGAGCATGGCCGCGGTATCGAGTGTGGCTGCGGTGGGTGGGGCGGCCTCGGCTCCGGTCGCGGCGGGCTACCACCGCGAGGAACTGGTGCCCATCTCGATCATGCTGGCACTGATCGGCTACGCGCTGGGGAATTACCTGGGGGTGGCGACGGCGTACTTGTGTAACCTGCTGGTGTGAGTGTCGTTCCCGGTCCGCCGCCGCGCGGACCGGGCTCGCAGGAACCGCGCTACGCGGCCAGCGGTGTGGGATCGATGTAGATCAGGTATTCGCGGATCTTGTCTCCCCGCATCTTGAAGCAGTTCATGAATGGGAGGGTCACCGTCGAGCCGTCGTGACGCTCGTAGTGCACTTGCCCCTGCACGAACACCACCTCTCCTGCTACCCACCTCCCCTCCAGGGTGTGGCTCAGTCCCTTGAACATGGAGAAGAATCCCGCAACCGCTTCTCGAATGGCTTTCTTTCCATCGGACGGAGGGTTGCTGCCGTACCGGAACACCGCGTCATCCGTAACGAAGGACACGAAGGTGTCAGGATCCATCGCGTCGATGGACGCAAACAAGTCGTCGATCCATTGGGGTTGGCTCATTGCTCCTCGCGACGCCTCAGGGCGCTACAGTAATGGGTCTCCTGTGATGGCGGCGGAACCTAGCGGCACCGCTGGCGATTCGCCATCGCCGCGCCGGCCGCGACAATCAGACGGGTCAGAAGATCCCGCCCGTCCGCAACCCGACACCCATCACCACGAACAGCACGCTCAAGATGGTGACCGCGACGATGTGCCACGCCAGTGTCTTGAGATTGTCAGGGCCGAGCGACGGGAGGAGACGCAACCGCGCATGCATGGCGAGCGCGAGCGTTGCCACGAGAAGCATGAGCTTGACGAAGATGTAGGTCGAGACGAAAGAGTCGAACGCGAACCACGAACCGAAATCGGGGAGTCGGCGGAACGCGAGCCATAAACCGGTCACGACCTGAAGGACGAGGGCTGGGATCCCCAACCGTTCGAACCCACCTTCGAACTCCTCCACGATCTTCGGGTCGCGCGCGCGCAAGGCACGGGGAAGCACCGTGAGCGTCAGCACCAGGTGCCCACCAGTCCAGATCGTGGCCCCGAGCACATGTAGCAGGATCAAGAGTGTCAGTGACATTCGCCTGGCAAACCTCTCGCGCGTTGTGACCGTGAAGCGGCGCCTCTCATCAAGCGATCTCGCGCTCGAGTGCCTCAGCGAGTGCGACGTACTTGGCATGGACAGACGCACGAACGGCTTCGGGTTCCACCTGATCGAAGGCCGCGATCACCGAGTCGTGCTTGCCGCGCGGGATCGCCTGCTCGGCCATGGGAAAGAGGATCTGGTCCTCTTTCGCAATGTGCTGGCGCAAGAGCGCAGCATACCCTCGTGCGGCAGTGGCCACCTGGGACACGGCAGCAGTGTCGCCACGCTCCCAGCGCTGAGCTGCTTCACGAATTGCCCGCGTGTACGCACGCGCCCGCTCGTGTTCCGACAGCATCACGGCGATCGGCCCAGCCTCGCGCGGCACGCCTGCCGCGGCCATGGCTTCGAACAACACGCCTTCTTCTTTGTGATGATGCGAGCCGTCCGCGAACTCCTTGATGAAGTCCGCCGCCTCGAGGAACATCCCAGGACGGACTGCCTCTCCGCGCTCCGCCTTCGCCACCGCCGCCTCGAGCACGCTCAGCACTCGCTCGATCACACGGTGCTCATCCATCAGGATCTTGGTCGCTTTCATTCCAACACCTCTGTTACGGGGCTCGACTCCTCGAGTCCGTCGCTTGCTTACACGCGGCTGCGGAAGAGCCTGAGGCCGATCAAACCGGGCACAACACTCCACACTACCAGCGAGAGCGCGGCCAGCACAGCTGTGCCGGTGCTTCCTAGCCGCTCCACCAGCCCCACCCCGATCGGCCCCAAGAGACTCAGATCTGGATCGAGGACGCTCATCACCCCGATGCGAAACGCTTCAATTGGGTTCACGAACGTCCAGACCATGAGCGCACGCTGCGGCATCCCCCACCGAATCGAGACGACCATCAGCCCCAGCGTGCCCAGCGCGATGAGCAGGAACCAGAGCACAACGCCGAACGTGAGAGCGCGGGCTCTCGACGCCGCCAGCGATGACAAGAGAAGTCCCACCGCAACGAATGCGAGTGCCAGTAGGAGAACGAACCCATACGCGATCGTCACCAACGCCAGCGGCACGCCCCGCAGCACAGCGACTGCGCCCGCCGCGCCGAATCCGATGGTCAGCGCCAGCACCATCGCCACGTTGATACCGCCCCACTTGCCGGCATACACCTCGCCGAACGACACCGGTTGCGCGAGCAGGTACTCCAGGACGCCGCTCTCCCGCTCGTCGGCGATGCTCGCCGCCGACGGAAACAGGGCCATCAGGGGAACGAGGAACAGGGCCAGGTGCACCAACCCCGCAAATGCCTTGGCGAACCCCCGATAGCCGTAGACCATCGTGTTGCCCATGCCAAATGCGGTCAACAGTACGCCGGCAATCAGGAACAACGCGGCATACACAATGAACCACCGCGCGTGCAGCGCGGCAGCGAGCTCGCGCCTCACAAACAGGGCGGCTCGGGCTCCGGTCATTCCGCTCGATCCTCCGGGCCAGCGGGCCGAGTCGCGAGCAGCTGATCCATGAGATCGTGCAGGGACGGCGCCTCAGTCCAGAAGTCCTCCACGGTAACCCCGCTCGTCCGGAGTTCCCCGAGAAGATCCACCCGCCGCGTACGCTCGATCTTGACTCCAAACGCGGATCCGTTGCGGAGGACGGTGGTCGTCGCATACTGCGCGGCCACGTGGCGCTCGACATCACCGCGCCGATCCGGCGGGACCTGGATCCACAACGTGACGTCCGCACCCACCGCGTCCCACAATTCCCGCATGCGTCCAGCGAACGCGATGCGTCCCTCATGGAGCACCAGCAGACGATCGGCAACCGCCTCGACGTCGGCCAGGCGATGGGTTGCGAGCAGGACGGTGCGGTCGGCCGCCGTGGACCGGAGTGCCCGCAGGAACTCCCGCCGCGCGGGCGCGTCCAGATTCGCCGTGGGCTCGTCGAGCAGGAGGACGTCGACCTGCGCTCCGAGCGCCAGCCCGAGCAGCGTCTTCTGCAGCATTCCTCCACTCAGGGTCCGAACGTGCTTGTCACCATGCTCCGTTACCGCGAGGCCAAGCTCTTCGAGCTGTGCGTGGACTGCCGCGGCGTCGAGCCCTCGCAAGCGGCAGAAGAAGGCAACGATATCGCGGAGCGTTCCATCGAAGTGCGGCGGTCGTTGCGGCACGTACCCAATGGCCCGACGCGCGGCCAAGCCGCTCGTGCGGACATCGTGCCCGGCCACATCCAACTCACCGGCAAACTCCGTGAGTCCCAACAGACAGCGGATGAGCGTCGTCTTGCCAGCGCCATTCAGCCCCAGCACGGCAACCCGCTCTCCGGCACGAACATTCAGGTCGAGACCGCGCAGCACTGCCACGCCACCGTATTGCTTCGCCAGACCTCGCGCGCGAATCATGCCTGGCCCCCGAGCGGTCGTCCGAGCCACACCGCGAGCCCGGCGGCACCGCTGGCGACGCCGAACAGCATGAAGGCCGCGAATAGGGATGGTGCGGCCGGCGCATCCGTGGTGTCGATTGGCTCCGGCGCGCCTATTCGTGGCGTAGAGTCGATCACGATGGCTTCGGGTCGCAGTAGGGGGAACGCGCGGCTCAGTACGTTGAGGGACGCTGCGGCTGGGCTCAGGCTGAACACGCGGAGCGGCGCATGTTTCATCAGCAGATCGTCCGAGAGCCGCTCGAACACGAAGGGAGTATCGCCCCGGTCGTCCCCGTCCGCGTCGAACCCCTCGTATTCACTCCAGTAGTTGCCAGCCCAGCGATTACCCAACGCCGTCCCACCACCGGTCACCGCCACCGGCGTCACATTGTCGATGAACTCGTTCTGCTCGAAGGTGTTTCGGGCCACCGAGGGAAGCATGGAGATACCGACGTCGTTGTAAGCGACCACGTTCCGTGCGAACACGTTCACCGACCGATCGCTCGACGGCGAGTTGTCGATCGAGATGCCCACCGCGTTCTTCACCATCACGTTGCCCACCGCCCGGATGTCGTCCGAGTCCTTGAAGCCGAGCCCCCGCCCAGACGTCCCGCGAGCATTGGCAAACACGTTTTCGCGGAAGGTGATGCCATGCGAATACATGATGAACGCGCCGACATCGTTTGCCTCGAACCGATTGCGCTCGAACACGTTTTCGTGCGAATACATGTAATGGAGACCATACCGGCTCTCCGTGACCACGTTGTCGCTCGTCGTCGTCGAATCGGAGAACCAGATGACGACATCGCGCGACTGCCACACCGTGTTGCCCGAGATGATCCCTCCAGGGCTATACCACAGCCGAATCCCGTCACCGCGGAGGGGAATGGGAATCGGCTTGCCCGCGATCTCGTTGTCGGCAATCACGGCGCCAGGACAGTTCTTGAGATAGATCCCGAACAACACATCTTCGAACCGGTTGCCGGCGATACGAAGGTCGGCGGCGTTTTCCGCCAGCAGTCCCGCATCTTCCGTCGACTGCACGGCTCCCGAACCGCGGACGGTGAACCCCTCGATCGTGGCAGGTGCGAGAACGGTGAGCACGATGCCCTGACGATCGCCGTCGATGATGGCACCGTCCTGGCCAAGCAGTACGACCGGATGCTCGATCTCCAGGTGCTCGCGGTAGACACCAGCCTGCACAACGATCGTGTCTCCTGGTGCAGCGGCACGGAGCGCCTCGGTGATCGACGCGTAGTCTCCGCTCGCGCCCACCGTGAGGGTCGCCTGCGCCGCCAAGAGGAGGGGTACCAGGTTCACGTGGAGATCTCTCGCTTCGACCGGCGCCACTCGTACAGCACGATCAGCGGTCCCAGGAATCCCGCGACACCCATGAGGATCGCACCGGCAGCCGGCCAACTCGACACCGCGAACTGTCCGACGCTCGTATGTCCGATGAAGTTCGGAGTGAATGGAGCGATCTTCAAAGGAGCGGCCGCGTTGAGGTTGTTGCCAAACTGGTACAGCCAGTTGTGAAACACATACAGCATCACCCCCCCGAACAGCACGAAGTCCATCCATCCGAGTGCGGCGATCGCCATGCGTCCTATCAACGCCGTCAACAATGCGAAGCCGAAGAAGCGGAGAATGAAGAACGGAATGAACCGGAACTCCGGGAACTCGTCAGCGTGGATCTCCTGCATCCCGATGTAATGGTTGAGGAGATTCACCTCGCCGACATCGCCTTTCACCGTGTGCGGATAGATCTGCACCTGGAGGCCACCCGGGTACTGCGGTGCGTGCAGCGTGATCGTCCAGGTCGGCAACACGGCGGCTGGAAGCAACGCGAGCGTTGCCACCACCATGAGGACACGGCTCTTCGTGGAGAGCTGTCCCTGGAAGAAGTTCGTGAGTTTGTCCATCGATGTTGACTGCCCGGTTGAGGATGGATTCCCCTCCGCCCGCCCGTCGGGGAGGAAGCTGGGCGGACGGAGGGGAGGTGGCCGTCCGCGTTACCGCGGCTCGACCAACATGTAGCCCACCATCTCGAGGTGCAGCGCGGAGCAGAACTCGGTGCAGTAGTACGGGTAGACCCCGGGCTCGTCCGCGACGAACGAGACCGTCTGCGACTCACCGGGCTCGAGACTCAGGTTGATGTTGTACTTGGCAATGCCGAAGCCATGCGTCGCGTCACGGATCTGATTCTCGATGCTCGTGATGTGCACCGTGACCTGATCACCCTCGCGCACCCGGATGTACTCGGGATTGAAGTGACTCCGCATCGCCGTCATGTAGACATCCACCTGGTTCCCGCGGCGCTCGGTCCGCTCCTGACCGGCCAGCACCTTGTCGTCCGAGCCACTCATGGTGGCCGGCGAGTACCCAACCTCCGGGTAGTAGAGCTGCGGCTGGAGTTTGTCGGCCTTGATGATCTGGGCGTAATGTGGCTCACCGATCCCGATCGGCATGTCGTAGAGCAACTCCATTTCCTGCCCCTCGATGTCGATCAACTGGAAGTTCTGGGGATGGAGCGGGCCAACCTCATTGAAGCGGTCGATCGACCACTTGTTCATCGCCACGAGGTACTTCCCGTCCGGCGATTTGGTGTCGCCCTCGGCCGTGGCGAGATGTCCAACATTGTAGTGCACGTCGATCTTGTCGACGACCTGGAGTGGGTCGAGGCTCCACTTCGTGACCTGCGTCTCGAGGAAGATGCTCGTGTAGGCATTCCCCTGACCATCGAACTGCGTGTGCAGCGGCCCCAACCCCACTTCGAGCTGCCCGTCGATCGTGGAAGCGAAGTCCAGGATCGGGACACCATACGCGTCGGTGCCGGCGAATTCATTGTTCTCAATGAGTGTGCGGATCTTGTCCCAGGAGTAGACAGTGACGTTCGGATCGAGTTTGCCGGACACGATGATGAACCGCCCGTCCGGGGTCACATCGGCACCGTGTGGGCTCTTGGGCTCCGGAACGAGATAGAGGATGCCCTCTTGGACGGCGGTCTCGATCGGGATAACACGGTTGCCACGCGCCATCCGCGTCTTGCCACGCGTCGCAGCGACTTGCGCGGCCTTCTGCCAGTTGATGACGTGCATGTAGTCCATGTCGTTTTGCGAGGCACCAGCCTCGAAGGCGGGCTTGCCGTCTTCGATGCCGCCTGTGGCCATCTCGGTGTTGAACGAGTTGAGGAACGCCCACCCGAACGATGGTCCCTTACCGGCGTCCGAGAGATCGTGCCAGTATGGGGGAAGCTCGATCGAGAACGACGCGGCCTCGTCGATCCGCCCGCGTGTGCGATCGAACTTCCAGAGCGTCACCAGGCCACGGTAGTCCTCTTCGTACCGATCGACGTCGGCATACTCGGTCCACAACGGGATCGCGTACTGCGCGGCCTCGATGACGTACTCCGTGTTGGGCGTCACGAACGCACCGCCGTGGTTCGTGCCCATATTCTCGTTCGTCACGATCTGCTTGGTCTCGAAATCCCGGAGATCGATGACGGCGATGCGCGGATTGGCCTTGTCGTTGATGAACAGGAACTGGCCGTCGTAGTCGGCGTCGGTCTCGGAGAGCGCCGGGTGGTGCGTGTCACCCCACGTGATGTCATGGCCAGCCATCTTGCCGCTTTCCATGAGTTCCTTGTGCTCTTCGGCGCCGTACCCAAAGCCCTGCCACGGTTCGGGAGTGAACGCGGCAATGACCTTGAGGAGCCGCATCGACGGCACGCCGATCACCATGACCTGCCCCGAGTGCCCCCCGGAGCCGAACATCAGGTATTCATCCAGCTTCCCGGTCGGCTGATACGTCTTGACCGCGGCCATGACGTCTGCGTCGGAGAGGCCTCGCTGTCGCGCGACGGCCCCGATGTCGGCACTGCCGGCACCACCGGCACACGACCCCAATCCCGCGGTCGCTACCAGCGCCGCCGCCGCCGCAATCCCTAAACCCCAGACAAACTTAGAGTTACGCATTTTTCGCTCCCCTTTGGATCTTGTTGTTAGCGCCTTGCACGAATTGACTAAACTATATTATCATGATGTTGTCATCAATATAGAGACTGTCTTTGTCACTGCAAGGGGCAACTCAAGGGTTCACCAAGGTGCTTTCCGGGACAGCGCAATACGCCCTCCGAGCCGTGGTGCAGCTGGCGCGCGGCTATCCAGGCGCGCCGATGCGAGCCGACGATCTCGCGACTGCGGTCAACGTGCCTCGCAACTACCTCAGCAAGATCCTTCACCAACTCGTGCGGGCCGGTGTCCTGTCGTCCTCGCGAGGCAAGCACGGTGGTTTCACCCTGTCGGTCCCGCCACACGAGATCGCCATGCTGGATGTCGTTTCGCCGTTTGACGACGTCGGCGCGCAGCGGAGTTGCCTGTTCGGGCGCCTGGAATGCAGCGACGAGGATCCCTGCCCCGCACATGACCGCTGGCGCGCCACCGCAGAGCAGCTGTCGACGTTCTTTCGGGAGACCACAATCGCCGACGTCTTGAGCGACGGCACAGGCACCGCGCCATAGCAGCGCATTTGACCGGACACCTCGCGTCTCTCCCTCACGCATCGCCTTCGCTCACCACTGGTCGTTCCACCTCGATCCCCTTAGCTTAGCGCAGCCTGTTCCCCCTGTGCGGGCAGCACTCCTCGAGGTGGAGTCCAGTTATCACCACTCAGCGCGATGCCGGAGGTCTATCGATGCGTCCGTTTACTCTTGGGATTACGACCCTCGTTCAGGGTATCTACACGCTGCTGTTCGTCGTCGTGCTGTTCGACGTCGCTTCACCGACCTTCAACCTGAACGGGATCGAGGGGTGGACGGGTATGGAGCTGACGATCGCGATCATCGTCGCGTTTGTCGCCTCCGTGGCGCTCGGCGTCGTCATGCACACGATCTCGCGGGCCGCGTTCCACAGTCTGAAGCGGGCGTGGTCGCTCAAGGTGCTCACGAGCGCAACGGTGCGGCGCCGTTTCGCCGAGCTGGGCACCATCGATGGGTTTCCGGGTGGCCCGGATTACAGCGTGGTACTCGACGTCACAACACCGAAGCGCGAGCTGGTGGCGGGTGCGTTCACCCATTCCATCGAGTACCGGCTCATGACACGCGCTACGGGGGTGTATCGCACGATCCAGGTGTACCGTGAGCAATACCGCCTCGCGCGTGGATTCATCATTCCGTCGGCGGCGTTTGCCGTCATACTTCCCCTGTGGCAGCCGGTTGCCGCGCTCGACGGCGCGGGGTTCATCGGCCCCTTCCCCATCATCCGCACGCAGCTCTTCCTGTTGAGCATTCTCGCGGCAGCCGTCTGCTTCGTGGCCTTTCGCGAACGGTCCTATCGCTACGCCGCGGCGAAGATCCTCGCCTTCGTGACGATGGAGGCCGAGCGTCAGAAGGGGTAACGCGCGCCTTCTGCCGCGAGTTGTGTCGGCCCGACACCCAAACCAGGATCGGGCTGCGAGGAGTCGTATGAATCGCATCTGGAGCAGAGGCTTCACTTTGATCGAGCTGTTGATCGTCGTGGTGATCATCGGCATTCTCGCGGCAATCGCCATCCCGAAGTTCGCGTCGAGCAAGGAGAAGGCGATGCTGACCGCGATGAAAGCCGATTTGCGAAACCTCGCGACCATGCAAGAGAGTTACTCCATTGAGTTCAGTAGCTATACAACGAGCTTCCCCGCCACCCTCTACACGGTGACGGCCGGGGTTACGGTACCCTCCATCTCGCTCACGGCTGACGGTTGGACCGCCTCGGTGGGCCATACGATTTCATCCAAGACCTGCGCGATATTTTCCGGGACCACCCCCCTCGCACCGGCGGTAGACGAGGGCGTGCCGAGATGCACACCGTGAGGTAGTGAGCCCCAGGGCGCTCAGCTTCACCCCCTTCCGTCGCCGCGTGGCGACGGATACTTTATCCCTCCCCGCAGATGCCAGACCTCCGGCGGAGGTGTCGTATGTGTGCTCCCCAGAACCGCGGGTTCACCCTCATCGAGGTTGTGATCGTGATGGCGGTCGTCGGCCTCCTCGCGGCGCTTGCCATCCCCAGGTTCGCTGCGAGCAAGGAGAAGGCGCTCCTGACCTCGATGAAATCCGATCTTCGCAACCTGGCCACGCAAGAGGAAGCCTATTCGATCCAGCACAACGCCTATACCACGAGCTTGCCAGCGACTCTGTATACCGTGTCGCCTGGCGTTACCGGCCCCGCGATCACGCTCACGGGCGACGGCTGGACGGCTGTCCTCGGTCACACGGCCACGTCAAAGACCTGCGCGATCTTCGCCGGAACGACGCCGCTGGCGCCCGCCGTGGACGAGTCCGTTCCGATGTGCACGAGTGGTGAAGGAGGGGTACCCGCGGACTACTGACCACTGACGACCGCCACCGCTCAGGGCGGGGCCAACCTTGCGAACCGCCGTGCCGATCCGGGAAAGTCGACACCCATGGCGAATCCCGCCGCCAGTCCGAACCCTGTCGCGCCCAGGATCACGCTGAGATCCCACCACGGTGAGAACCCGGGTGCCCTCCCTGACGGGATAGCCGTGAGGGCAGCTCCTGCGACGAAGGAGAGAATCGCGAGCCACTGGTAGATCCTGAGGCCCCCAACCAGCAATGTTTGTGGCTCGCCCCGGTAGGACTCCTCCACAAAGCGCGCCACACCTGCGAGCACGAGATACACACCGGCAATGAGCGAGAACGCCGCGCCTAGCCACCAGAGACGCAGTAATAGCAGACCGATCACCACGTTCCCAAGCATCGAATACACTGGCGTGGGGTGAAGCGGTACGTTCTCCAATCCACCGAGTGTCACCACTCGCGACTTCCCGCACCAGTAGCGAATGCCCACGGTTGCGGATGTCGGATATCCATGGCAGCACCCCTGCACCAGACACCGCATGCGGCCGATGGCTTGCACCCAAGGGGCCTCCAATGCAATCACCGCCAGGAGCATCATCGCGTTGCCGCCCAGCGCACCGGCAACGAGCGCTCCAGCGATCCCGCCGAGGACGCTACCGTAGTAGCCGAACGGCCGAGAGAGCTTGGGCGAGCCTTCCAATTTTTGCGCCCACAGTCCCGCCCCGATCAGCCCGGCGAAATGCACGAACACGAGTTGCCAGAACACCGACGCTCCAGCCAGTGTCGCGGCAATCGCAAATCCCACGGCACCACCCAGCGCCGCATAGACGCCGTGATTGATGAGCCGTACGCCATCAACGCGCCACTCGCGCCACGAGTTGGCAACGCGTTCGGCAACCCGACGTAGCCCCGCCCACACGGTGCGGTAGCGCCGCAGAACGAGATAGACCGCGACCGCAGCAATGATGTCCGCAAGCGCATGCATCCCGGTCGTCAAGCAGCTCACGGTGATCAGGATTGCCCAGCTCCAGGCCGCGACGGCAACGCGCGAGGACCGGCTGGCCCATGCTTCGGCCGCAATGAGACTCCAGATCACGTGGAACGCAGGGAACGCGGCCACGGTATGCGACATTGCGCGCTCGAAGACAAGCATGTGTCCGAGCACCGACTGTGGCTCAAAGGCGCGAGGAGGAGCGATAACGGGCACCGTGAGATAGATCAGCGTCACGACCGCTGTCGCGATCAAGCCTGTCACCGCCAAGTGACGAAGTGCCCTACGCGTATGCGCGGCGAACAGTGCGCCGATTACAAGCACGTACACGCTGCCGTAGATCGCCTCCGTCCACTGAAGTACCGGCCAGCTCCGCTCGAACGGCAAATACGCCTCGATCGCGTCCTGGGGGACTCCCAGCCGGAACACAGCCTCGAATGCGGCCGACCACGGTAAGAGGACCAATACGAAGACGGACAGCCGGTCCCACCCTGTTGGCCCCTCACTCGATGCCGGCGGCAGAGCGATCAGCGGTCTCTGAACCACATCTCCTCCAAACCGCCGTCGCAGCTCTTGTCGCTCATGTCCCAGGGCAAGCGCCGCGCAACCCAGCGCCACGGCGGGGGTCACGAGCCAGATAGCGCTCGGTGATTCGAACCACGTGGCGGCGCCGAGACACAGCAACACAAAACCCACGTAGATCGGGTGCGACGTATACCGGTACACGCCCCGGGTCACGTACACGGGTGGTGGGTAGGGGCTCATCGGGAGCCCATGCCCGTACGCCCAAAGCGCTCCTACCCCACCCAGCATTAGAAGCACTCCGATCGCCGCCACGGCAGCCCCGGCCCACGGATACGGAAGCACCGGCAGTGGAACGACGTTCTCGGTAAGTGCCGCCCACGCCACCAGCAGCACCGGAATCCCCAGCACAAAGAGAACGCCGTATAGCAGCTTGCCGAGCGCCGGAGGTGCCTTGTTCGTCACCATTCGACCGCCTCGTGCAACGCCCATCCCGTACTGATTCCGCTGGGCCTCACGAGTGTTCCGCGCGCAAGCCACTTGGATTCGTGTGCCTTGCGCCAACGCGGGATCGACGCCGCCGCGACCCATAGCGACCGCAACGCCGTATTGGCCAATCGGCCGGAGCGGAGCTCGCACCCTCCTTCGATGTTCAGCTCCGCATTGGCGTGGGACAGTGCGACATGGTGCGGGGTGATCTCGGCACCCTGCCACTCCACACCGTTCAGGAAGGCCCAGGTGCGCGACAGCCCTCCGCCCCACTTGATCCAAACGAGAGCGTCATCCGATGAGTGAAAGCGCCCCCACGTGAGCTCGTTGAATGGCAGTCTCCACGGCTTCACGGTCATCGTGAGATGCTCGACGTAGCCACTGCCACGGATCGAACGGCCATCCATGACGACCGTCGCAACCGAACTCGGACTCACGCAGCGCCAGTGCACGCTCCCGTCAGGCGTGTCGAGGAGCGTCCGCTCCATGCCTCGAGTGCTCCGCTTCCAGCTTCCGGAGGCCTGCAGGCGACGACTCGTCCACTGGACCCCTCCACCGTCGTCCTCTGTAGGCTCCGGCCCCGGCCGCAAGGTGTATCGCTCAGTTCGCTCGCCGTCCTTCGCTCTCACGAGGGCAGCGCCGTAGCGGAGCCTCGCGATGCCCCATTTGAGAGACGCCCAATAGAGCACTGCGGCATCACCCGCATCGGTCACACAGTCGAGGTACCACTTCGAAAGGCGGAACATTGCCGACCATTCCATCCGTCAATAGGCGAAGGCGAACCACCCCCGGCCACTGCTGCGTGCAAACTATGCGTGGCCATCCCAAATTCAACGGACGGACGTCAAGCAGTCGTCAAGGCGGCCGATCGAATTGAGAGGAGGGCGCACAGGCTGAGGGCCGACAACAGCTCAGTGCTGGCCGCTAATAACTGCCAAACCGCAATCGCTTAGATTCTGGCAATCCAAGGACTCTACTACTCCCTTCGTCCGCACGATGATCAGAGCCACACTCAGTACACTCCGACGCCTGCACGACGGTCTGCGGCAGACCGAGCAGATCTACATGGTCGTCGTAGCTGTCGTCATTGGCCTGCTGGGTGGTCTCTGCGCCGTCGGGTTTCGTGAGTTCATCCAGATTGTCAATCGGATCGCCTGGCACCAAGGTCCGTACACACTGGAGTACCTCTCGGGCCTGCCCTTCTGGTGGAAGCTGCTCGCTCCTGCAGCCGGCGGCCTGGTCGTCGGCATCATCATTCACACATTCGCCCGCGAGGCCAAAGGACACGGCGTTCCCGAGGTCATGGAAGCCGTGGCACTCCGCGGCGGTCGCATCAGGCCCCGGGTAGTCATCGCCAAGCTGCTGGCATCTGGCATCTCGATAGGGTCGGGGGGCTCGGTGGGACGCGAAGGTCCGATCGTCCAGATCGGCTCGGCCCTGGGATCGACCATCGGACAGTGGCTCAAGATCGATCAGCGAAGGCTTCGCACCCTCGTGGGCTGTGGCGCCGCAGCCGGCATCGCTGGGACATTCAATGCCCCTATGGCAGGAGCACTCTTCGCCGTCGAGATCATCTTGGGTGATTTCGGCGTGAGTCAGTTTTCGCCCATCGTGATCTCCTCAGTCGCCGCGACCGTGGTGAGCCGCGGCTTTCTCGGCGATTTCCCTGCGTTCGAGGTCCCAGCTTACGAGCTCGTGCACGCTTCCGAGCTTTTCGCCTACGCAGGTCTCGGCATCCTTGCCGCCTTTGTGGCGCTCGCGTTCATCCGCACGCTCTACGCGTTCGAGGACGGGTTCGAACGAATCCGGCTGGCCCCACCACTTCGGACCATGATGGGTGGTGCGCTCATCGGCGTGATCGGGATCTGGATCCCTCACATCTTCGGCGTGGGGTACGAGGCCATCAACGAAGCGCTGAACGGCACCCTCGTCTGGCAGTTCATGGCGCTGCTGGTGGTGGTCAAGATGATCGCGGTGTCGATCACGATCGGTTCCGGTGGTTCAGGCGGCGTCTTTGCCCCTTCGCTGTTCATCGGCGCGATGCTTGGGGGTGCGGTCGGCACAGTGGTGCACAGTATCTGGCCGGTCGGCGTGGCGGGTGCGGGTGCCTACGCGCTGGTGGGGATGGGAGCCGTCGTGGCTGCCGGGACCCATGCGCCGATCACGGCCATCCTCATCATCTTCGAGCTGACGGGCGACTACAAGATCATCCTGCCGCTCATGATCAGCTGCATCATCGCGACGCTGCTCGCGACCAGACTGCAGCGTGCCTCGATCTATACGCTGAAACTGCTCCGTCGGGGCGTCGACATTCAGCGGGGGCGCGCGATCAACGTGCTCCAACACGTCCCAGTTGGCGAGGCGATGCGCGCGGACGCCGTCACCGTCCGCGCGGAGGACAGCCTCCTGTCTCTCATCTCGAGCTTCATCGGGCATCTGGGGAGCACGCTGTTCGTGACCGACGATGAGGGCAACTTGCGGGGCATCGTGACCGCCGAGCAGATCCGACCGATCATGCACGATCCCGGAGCGCTCGAAGGACTGGTGATCGCAGAGGACATCATGGTGCCGGGGGAGTACCCTCAAGTGGCACCAAGCGACTCGCTCGCGGAGGTCATGAAGCTGTTAGGGAGCTACCGCGGCGAGATTCCGGTCCTGGCAGACGGGCGGATCAAGGGGGTGATCTGGCCGGAAGACGTCATCGAACGCTATAACGCCGAGGTGTTCAAGCGCGACATGGCGGGCAGTATGGTTTCCGCCGTCCGCACAGACACCAAGCTCGAGCTCGTCCCCGGGTCACAGGATACCGTTGTAGGGGAGATACCGATCCCCGCCCGGTTCGTCGGCCGATCAATCGGCGAACTGCGCATACGTCAGGACTTCGGTGTGAGTGTGCTGATGGTCAAGCACACCAGCGGAGACGCGGGCGAGGAGCTCATGACGACGCCCGCGGCAGATTACGTTTTCCAATCGGGCGATGTCATGCTCGTGATCGGACCGACACCGCAGATTCGGCGGCTCAGAAGCGGACGGGGAGCAGGCCCGGACTAGGCGCGGGGCCGTTTGGCTGCACCGGTGACGGCCAATGGCTGATGGCTGATAGCCCGCTTCGCACAGCTCACACGCTTAGATTCCTACAGCGTCAACCGGCGGGCGACGTTGCTCCGGGACGCCGTTTCAAGGAGATCCCATGCGTGTGCTGATGGCTGAAGACGATGCCGTTTCGGCCAAGTTACTGGAGACGGTGCTCACTAAGTGGGGCTATGAGACCGTCGTTGCGCATGACGGTAAACAGGCTTGGCTCGCCCTCCAGGCGCCCGACGCGCCCCAACTTGCCGTGCTCGACTGGATGATGCCGGGCATCGACGGCGTCGAGGTGTGCCGACGCACACGTGCGCTGGATCGCGCGCCCCGCACGTACATCATCATGCTCACCGCGATGGAGCGGAAAGAGGACCTCGTCACGGCACTGGACGCCGGGGCGGACGATTACCTCATCAAGCCATTCCACCACCAAGAGCTGCGTGCGCGGATACAGGTCGGCGTTTGCATTCTGGAGTTGCAGGTGGAGCTGGCCGATCGCGTCAGAGAACTCGAGGAGGCTTTGGCCAACATCAAGGTCCTTCGCGGCCTCATGCCGATCTGCAGCTACTGCAAGAAGGTGCGGGACGACCAGAACTATTGGCAGCAAGTGGAGCAATACATCGAGTCACACGCCGATGTGGAGTTCAGCCACAGCGTGTGTCCGGAGTGCTACGAGAAGGAGATCGCGCCCCACTTGCGAGACACATAGCCCAAACCCAATCGCAGACTCGCTCAGCGGGGTTCGGCTGGCAGCTGTCTCAGTACCCAAACGGGTTCGAAGCTCACGCCCCCTTGATAGCCACGGCCGAGTTGGCCGGCATCGTTATCTCCCCAGCAGTACGCATCCCCGCCGAGCGTGACACCGCAGGAATGGGATCCGCCGGGCCCGCGCGAAGCACTCACCATGCGAAACCGCCAGCCGCCACTCACCTCGATGGGCTGTGTGCTGCAGGGTTCGGTGCCGCAGGTTTCGAGGCTCGCCGTGGTCCCCAGGGCTCCTTTCGCATTGTCACCCCAACAGTAGGCGACACCCGCGGCGTCGAGGCCGCATGTGTGCCGGTCGCCCGCCGTCAGCCCGACAAATGTGAGATCGCCGACAACTGCGGTAGGTGAGGACGTGCTCGTCACGGATCCGATGCCCAACTGGCCCGCCGCGTTGTCACCCCAACAGTATGCCTGACCGTCGGGCGCCAGGGCACAGGCGTGGGCCGTTCCCGTCACGACCGACTCGAACGTCAGGTTTCCGGTGGTCGGCACAGGTGTGGTGCTGCACGGGATTTCGGGCCCCCGCATGCTGACGCACCGTTCCGGCGCGTCGATGCGTCCCAGTTGGCCCCGATCGTTGTAGCCCCAACAGAACACGCGTCCGTCGGCCGTCGCGCCACAGCTGAACATCAATCCTGCGTCGATCGTCTCGAACTCGAGATCTCCTTCAACTGCCCTCGGGGCGAAGAGTGTCGGACCGGAGCCGTCACCTACCTGCCCGCCCCAGTCACCACCCCAGCAGAAACCGCGGCCACCCTCTGCGATCCCACACGTGTGGTAGGTGTTTACCGCAACGGTGGCAAACGGCAGTTCTCCCTGGACCAGCACTGGCTGCCACCGGTGCCGCTTTTCTCCGCTCCCCAGTTGACCCGATCCGTTGTTCCCCCAGCAGTACGCGATTGAGCCGCTCAAACCGCAGGTGAGCCCGTGTCCCGCCGTGATCGAGCGCATCGGCTCGGGAGCCCACACGCTCGTGGGCATCGCCCGGGGCTGTGTAGAGCCATTCCCGAGTTGTCCCAGACGGTTCGCCCCCCAACAGTACGGGGACCCCAGCTTCGTCACGCCACAACTGTGTTTGGCCCCCGTACTCACCGACTGCAAGGTGATTCGCACGTCGACGAGCGCGCTGTCGGTTGCACTGTCGACGGAAGCGTGAATCCACACTCGCCCCGCGCGGAGCGCATGCACGACTCCATCAGGCGCAACGGTCGCCAACCCCGAGTTGAGGCTCCGCCAGATGACGGCTCGATCTGCGATTGGCATGCCACGGGAGTCACGCACGCTCGCTGTCAACGTCGCGATCGTGTGCTCCAGCAACAACACGCTGTCGGGCGCGATCGTGAGCGATGCCGCCGCCGACGCAGGTAGGGGCTGCGTTGGCCCCTCTTGCCCACAGGCGCTCCACAACGTGCTGAATACAAGTACGGTTACCAGCAGAGTGCGCTCAGGTGCCCCGGCAGTTCGGGGCCGGTCCTGGTCAGCGAGATGGGTCGCAGCCATGGCGACCTCCGGGTGGCGGCTTCTCAACGCTACCGCTTCCCCCGGTCCCCCGCCAGAAACAGGCCTCTATCGGCGGTAGCGCAGGAGGAACTGGGCGATGCTGTCGCTCGCCTGATAGAACCCTTGCGGCCACGTGTGCCGGCCTCCTTCCAACGCGTCGAGCACGGTGACCCCGTTTCCGCTACACCCGCCGTACGTCTCACGCCGGAGCGCGATCCCAGCTGCGGAATCGGCGCCGAGGTGGGCGATGCTCGGTGCTGCATCGCATCCGTTTGCGCGCGCCCACAGCTCGAGCGACTGGTTGACCGACAGACGTCCTCGCGCGGAGTCACCGTCGAACGGAACCGACGCGTCGAGCGTGCCATGCACCATCAACACCGAAAGGGTCCGCGCGGGCCCGCAATCGCGGCTGAGCTCCGATGGCATGGTTGCCGCGACCGGCGCCACCCCCGCGAACCGGTCCGCAAGTCGACACGCCAGGGTATGCGTCAAGAAGCCCCCCATGGAGAAACCGGTGGCATAGACCCGTCGGGCGTCGACCACGAGGAGATTCCGGAGTCGGTCGATCAGGTCTTCGATGAACGCCACGTCGTCGATGCCGCGTTGCGCGGCATCACTCCCGGGATACGCCCACGACGGCTCTGCATCGGGATAGACGACAATGAAGCCCAACGCATCGGCAACCCGATCCATCTCTGTCTGCCCGCGAACGGCCTCGCCGGAGCTGCCCGAGCCGTGCAGCACGAACAGCACCGGAGTCTCAGCGTCACCCGTGTACCCGGCAGGGAGGTGCACCTGAAACGTCCGGTCCAAACCTTGAAACCGGATGGTCATCTCGAAATCTTCGGTCCGTTTGATGAACGGCCCACTGGTGGAACACGACACGAGCGTGCCGAGCACACCAAGGAGGGGAACGATACCCAGCGCCACTCGCCTCATTCGCTCGCCTGGAAGGGAGCGGTCCGGAGACGTGCTCGTGGGTTTCTGTGCGACGTGCACGGGCCTGCCTCCCCGGCTACGGACGACCCGCAGCCGGGGAGTCGGCATCATCCTCGCGCCTGTCTCTTGGCCGCGTCTTTGAGCTTGTCGTTGGCCCAGATCGCGACCTCGACCCGCCGGTTCTGTTGCCTGCCCTCACGGGTCTCGTTGGAGGCGATGGGCTGCACTTCACCGTAGCCCACGGCTTGAAGCCGCTCGCGGCCCACAGTCTGAATCGCCAGGAATGTCGCCACCGACGAAGAGCGCCTGAGCGACAGATCCATGTTGTACTCCTCGGGCCCTGTCGCGTCGGTGTGGCCCTCGATCAGGATGTTGGTGTCTTCGTACTTGTTGAGAATCCGCGACAGCTTCGCGAGCTCGGCCTGCGCCTCCGGTCGAAGCTCGCTGCGATCGACGTCGAACAGAATGCCGCCTCCGAAGGTGATTTTGATACCCTCGCCGATACGCTCGATCCGCGCTCCCTCGAGATCCCGCTCCATCTCCGCCGCCTGCTGATCCATATAGCCCCCGATGATCGCCCCGGCCGCCCCGCCAACGGCCGCACCGATCACGGCACCGGCAGCCGTGTTCCCGGCCACCTTGCCAATGACGGCACCGACCACCGCCCCACCACCGGCCCCGACGATGGCACCGGTCTGCGCCTTCGACGCGCATCCCGTGAGCCCGACAACCAGCGCCGATGCCGCAAACACTGTCACAATGCGTTTCACACTGAACTCCTTGAATGAGGACCATATCGACCGGCAACAACCCCGGTCGCTCCACCGTCTAACAGCAGAAGCTAGCCGCGGCGTGTCCCGAAGCGAAAGCCGCTTCGCCCCGGAAGCCGAACACGACGACAAGGTGTCGCCCCCAGGCATGTGATATTCCTCACACCTCGAAACACCCTGCCGCACTACCTTGGCCTCAGAACACCGTCGCACCGTGTTGGTTCCCCGCCTTGAAGGGGTGTGTCCGATGACTGTCCTTGATGTCGTGAGAAACGGCTCGCGACCCCTCGCCCGTTTGGTGACCGAGCAAGCACCCTTCTCCATCCTCGCGCCGGGGCTCCGACTGACGGGCACCCTCGAGACGACCGGAGTGCTCCGCGTCGAGGGAGTGGTGGCCGGCGATCTGCGAGCACGGGGGGGACAGGTCTTCGTGGCGCCAGACGGCGTGATCGAGGGCGACGTGGAGGCGGCTGTGGCGGTCGTTGAGGGGCACGTGCACGGACAGATCATCGCGGACGAACTGGTCGAGCTGAAGGCTGGAGGCGTGGTTCAGGGTGACATCACGACAGCGCGAATCGCCGTCGACGAGGGGGCAACCCTCAATGGCACTCTGCATGTAAATGGGATGAACGGGAACGGCAACGGGGCCGAACGGGCAAACTAGCCAGGGACAACCTCAACACGGCTCGCCCTTCCGCCCGCCGCCCTAGGCGCGATCAGTTATCCTGGCTGACGGTCCCGAGATACGGTTGGTCCCAGGCCACATCGAACACATCGTGACAGTGGTCGCACCGAAGCCTGGAGGGCCGCCCCATCGGTAACTGCCGGTATCGGCAACTCGGACACACCGCATACCCCTTGGCCCACCGCTCAGGAATCACGACGGCATTGCTCGCGCGCGATACGACCGTCCACCGGTCCGGCCGTTGCGAGACGATCTCCAGGTACCGGAGTGGGACGGCCTGCCGCTTTCCATGCACGTCGAGCAAGACCTCCGTCCAGCCGCGCGCGACGGTCTCGTACCACGCACCGCGACGAAGCCCACAGTCGACATCCTCGCGCAGACGTGCCCAGAGTGGTGTTGGCATAGTCGATAGCCCTTCAGCTGGGGCTGTTCAAAGGTCGCCTGTTAGGGTGTCACAGGCCGTGCGGTAGGTCACAAGATAAGCAAATTGCCATGAGCCGTTGGTGCGCTCGGCCTTCGTGAAGGAACCGATTCTGCTCGCGCTTGGTATGTTGTATTCCACATGACACGCTCTCGGCACTTCCTGCTCCTCACCGCACTCGTCCACCCGACCTGCGTGGCAGCACAAGATACGCCGCCGCCGATCCTGAGCCAGGCTGTCTCGCGCCACGACTGGGAGATCAGCGGTGTCGGCGCAGTGCGGTTTGGCCGCGTGGCGCTGGTCGACGCGGTGGACGGTGCCCGTCTCGAATTGAGGAGGTTGGGCGAAACGGCGCCCACGTCCCAACGTCCGAGCATGGAAAGCGTCAGACCCAATTTCTCCGGCAACAACCTCATCGTGAGCGACTTCGCCCAAGGCAATCGCACGCCGTTGGGTGGATACTTCGGCACGTTTCAGCGTCAGCCCTCGATTGCGCACGGCACTGTCGGCCAGATGTCCGACGGACGACGAGCGCTCGAACTCACCTGCCATCACCAGGCCGCGGGCTTCTGCGGACTGTGGGTGCAGCTCTACGACTTCGAGGCGCCTCCAGAGGGGCGAAGATATTTGGATGCTCGAGCCTTCTCGACGATGAGCTTCTGGATCCGAGGGCGCCAAGGCGGAGAGCGTGTCCTGCTCAAGGTTGCCGATGCCGTATGGGAGCAGCGCGAAGACGCGCTCCCAATTGGAGACGTGTCGGAGTTCCTTCCCACGGGACGCATGGACACCGAGTGGCAGCAGGCAGTCATTCCGATGGATCGCCTTCCGTCACGCATTCGCCGGGCCATGCTGGCGATGATCGCGTTCGAGGCGACCGCCGCGGGGACGACGATTGTCGAAGTCGGCCCGATGGCGTTTTCGCTCACACCGGACTCCCTGCCACCGTTACCCCAGCGCGAGGACACCGACCGGCCAACGGGCCTCCTTCATAAGGCCACGTGGGTCTGGAACACAGCGGAGTTGGTCGACGCTCCGGACCGACGAACGTCCCTGCTCGGATTTCTCGAACAAGAGGGCGTCGACCACGTCTTCCTGCAGCTCACAGGAGTTCCGGGTCGGCCGAGCCTGCCGGGGGAACTGGCTATCGACGCCGACGCTATGCGACCGCTCGTCGCCGCATTCACTGCGCGCGGGATCCGGGTGTACGCGCTTGACGGGTATGCACGGTATGCGCTTCCGGAGTTCCGCGAGGGGGTGCTCGCAACGATCGATCACGTGGCCCAATACAACAGGCGGGTGCTCCCGCACGAGCGCTTCTATGGCGTCCGCTACGATATCGAACCGTACCTCCTTCCGGCATTCCACGGACCCAACCGTGCACGGTTGCTCACCGGACTCCTCGAGCTCACCGCGGCGTCCGTCGAGCGCGCACATGCGGCCGGACTCGTGTACGGTGCCGACATCCCCTTCTGGTACGACGCATTGTCTGAGGAGACGCAGGAGCCAGTCACGGTGGAATTCGGTGGAGCCGTGAAGCCCGTCAGCGAGCACGTCATCGACCTCGTCGACGACGTCGCCATCATGGACTACCGCACGACAGCGTACGGCGCTGACGGTATCGTGCGACATGGCAGTGCGGAGCTGCGGTACGCCGCGACGCGCGGGAAGTCAGTGTTCATTGCGCTCGAGACATTTGCGTTGCCGGACGAGACATTGCTTGACTTCCGTGGCGAGCCCAACGTGGGCCAACCGGCAGCCTTTCTGCCCGAGCCAATGGTGGTCGTGGCGGCAGGCACGGACTCGATCTACGTGGCCCTCCTCCAAGAGCCAGCAGCGGGGAACACTCCCCCTGAGGCACTCGAACACTGGATCGCGCAACACCAACTCGACCCTCGAATGCTGTGGTGGTGGCCTGTGAGCAAGCGGGTGCACGTGCCCGCTGGGAAGATCACGTTCGCCAATCACGATCCACATCTGCTCGATCAAGTGATGCGCGCGACGACTGAAGAGTTCCGACGCTACGACTCGTTTGCCGGTTTCGCGATTCACTACGCACAGAGCTACCGAGCGTTGTTAGGACGGTAGGGCGGTACGAGATAGCGTGTCAGCCTTGTACTATTGACGGGAGTCATGAAGA